>JAKLLJ010000216.1 GCA_023150215.1 Thauera sp.
CGCTGCGCTTGTAGGAGCGGCGGAAGCCGCGAACCCTTCGCGAGAAATTACTTGAACAACCGTTTGACAAGTTAGTCAGTCCGGCGCTATCTTGCCTCCATCACAAAAGAGCAGCACGCCCTTCGCGGAGCTGCCGCCCGGTGGTCGGGACGACCTGGCCACCACACCAACCATCTGGAGGAAACATGAGACTCGCCAAACTCGCCGCCGCCCTGTCCGCCACCTTCGCCCTCAGTTCGGCCGCACTCGCCGACATCACCATCGGCGTGTCGGTCTCCGCCACCGGCCCCGCAGCTTCGCTCGGCATTCCCGAGAAGAACGCGTTCACGCTGCTGCCCAGCGAGATTGGCGGCGAGAAGCTCAGGCTGATCGTGCTGGACGACGCCACCGACCCGACTACGGCCACCAAGAACGCGCGTCGCCTGGTGTCGGAAGACAAGGTCGATGCGATCATCGGCTCCTCGAGCACGCCGGCGACCGCAGCGATGGCTGAGGTCGCGCACGAGGCGAAGACGCCGCTGGTGACCATGAGCCCGGTCAGCCTGCCGGCCGAGCGCAATGAGTGGGTGTTCCGCACGCCGCAGCAGAACGAGGTGATGGCGAGCGCCGTGGTCGAGCACATGAAGACCCAGGGCTACAAGACGCTCGGCTTCATCGGCTTCTCCGACGCCTACGGCGAGGACTGGCTCAACTCGGTGACCCGGCACGCCGAGGCCGCCGGCATCAAGCTCGCCGCCATCGAGCGCTACAACCGTGCCGACACCTCGGTGACCGGCCAGGTGCTCAAGCTGACCACGGCCCGCCCCGACGCCATCCTGGTGGCCGGCTCCGGCAGCCCCGCTGCGCTGCCGCAGACCGCACTGGTGGAACGTGGATACAAGGGCCAGATCTACCAGACCCACGCCGCAGCCAACCAAGCCTTCCTCGGTGTTGCCGGCAAAGCGGCCGAGGGGGCGATCCTGCCCGTGGGGCCGGTGTCTGCAGTCAGGCAACTTGCCGACAGCCACCCGTCGAAAGCCGCCGGGATGGACTTGCTCAACAAGTACGAGGCCCAGTTCGGCGCCGGCAGCTTCTCGGCCTTCGCCGGGTACGCCCATGACGCCTACCGCCTGATCGAAGCTGCAGTGCCGGCCGCCAAGGCCAAGGCCGCGCCCGGCACGCCCGAGTTCCGCGCCGCGCTGCGCGACGCGATCGAGGGGAGCAAGGAGGTGGTGGGCGTGCATGGGGTGTTCAACATGACGCCGACCGACCACTTCGGCCTCGATGCCCGTTCGCGCGTGCTGGTCCGCATCGAAGGCGGCGCATTCAAGCTCGTCACCCCGTAAGACCTTCCCCGCGACGACAACCCGAAGAGGAGACAAGGTCATGGATGAGATCACCCGTGACGCCGCAAGCCTGTTTGCCGACCCGGATCTGATCATCCGCCACCGGCCCAACGGGGACCGCGTCCTGCGCTCAGGCATCGACCTGCCGGACGCGATCACGCGCTGCGTGGGCGACTGGCTGGAACACTGGGCGGTGCTGCGGGCGGACGAGACCTTCCTCGCCGAACGCAACGCCGCCAGCGAGTGGGATCGGCTCAGCTATGGCGACGCTCGCCGCCGGGTGGTGGCGATCGCGTCCTGGCTGATCGGGCAGAACCTGTCGCCCGAGCGGCCGGTGATGATCCTGTCCGACAACTCGATCGAGCACGCCTTGCTCGCGCTCGCGGCGATGCACATCGGCGTCCCGGTGGCCCCGATCTCGCCGGGCAACTCGCTGATGTCGAAGGACTTCGGCAAGCTGCGGGGCAACTTCGAGCTGCTGCGGCCGGGCGTGGTGTATGCGGATCCGGTCGAGCGCTTCATGCCGGCGCTCGCTGCGGTCGCCGACCTCCACGACGGCGTGATCGTCGCCGGCGGGCGCAGCCAGGCGCAGCCGGGTACGCTGCCATTTGCGCACATCGTGCAGCACAGCGACGAGGCGGCGGTAATGAAGGCCTTCGCCCGCGTCGGCCATGACACCATCGCCAAGTTCCTGTTCACCTCCGGCTCGGTGGGCACGCCGAAGGCGGTGATCAACACCCAGCGCATGATGTGCTCCAACCAGCTCGCCAAGGAGCTGGTGTGGCCCTTCCTGCGCAAGAACCCGCCGGTACTGTGCGAATGGCTGCCGTGGAGTCACACCTTCGGCGGCAACCACGACTTCAACATGGTGCTGCGCTGGGGCGGCAGCTTCTACCTCGACGACGGCAAGCCGACCCCTGCGCTGATCGACAAGACACTGCGCAACCTGCGCGAGGTGTCGCCGACGATCTACTTCAGCGTGCCGCGCGCCTACGACATGCTGATCCCGCATCTGCGTGCCGACACCGTGTTGCGCGAACGCTTCTTCCGCCGCCTGCAGGTGATCATGTATGCGGGCGCCGCGCTACCGCAGCACTTGTGGAGCGAGCTCGAGGCCTTGTCCGAGGCCACCGTCGGCGCGCGCATCCCGATGGTGTCGTCGTGGGGCTCGACCGAGACCTCGCCGCTGGCGACCGACTGCCACTTCCAGGCCGTCCGCGCGGGGGTCATCGGCGTGCCGGTGCCGGGCACCGAGCTCAAGCTGGTTCCCTCGCACGGCAAGCTCGAGGTCAGGGTGCGCGGTCCCAACGTGTTCCCCGGCTACTGGAAGCAGCCCGAGCTGTCGGCGAAGTCCTTCGACGACGAGGGCTACTACCTGATCGGCGACGCGGTCGAGTTCGTCGACTCGGCGCACCCCGAGCGCGGCCTGTTGTACGACGGTCGTGTCGGCGAGGACTTCAAGCTGCTCACCGGCACCTGGGTGCATGTGGGGTCGGTGCGGGTGGCCGGCATCGATGCGATGTCGCCGATCGCTCAGGACATCGTCGTCACCGGCCACGACCGCGACGAGATCGGCTTCCTGATCTTCCCCAACATCCCCGAATGCCGGCGGATCTGCCCGCATCTTGCGCCGGACGCCGACATCATCGACCTGCTGATGAACCCCGCGATCCGCAGCCGGGTGGCGCAGGGCATGGCCGCCATGATCAAGAAGGGGGGCGGATCCTCCACCCATCCGACGCGCGCGATCCTGCTCGCCGAACCGCCCTCGGTCGAGGCCGGCGAGATCACCGACAAGGGCTACATCAACCAGCGCGCGGTGCTCACGCGGCGCGCCGACATGGTCCAGTTCCTGTACGCCGACGTGCTCGACAAGACCGTCATCACCGTCCATCCGGCGGCCTGAGCTTCAACGGAGAGAACACGCAATGACCGAACAACTCGTCCGGACGTCGTCGGAAGACGGCATCCACACCCTCATGCTGGCCCGCCCCGACAAGCGCAACGCGATCAGCGACCGCCTGCTGGCCGCGCTCGAGGCCGCGCTCGTCGCCATTCCGGAGGGCACCCGCGCCATCGTCCTCGCCGGCGAGGGCAAGCACTTCTGCGCCGGGCTGGACCTCTCCGAGCACCAGCACCGCGATGCCTTCGGCACCATGCTGCATTCGCAGTCCTGGCACCGCATCTTCGCCCGTATCCAGAACGGCGGCATCCCGGTCATCGCCGCCATGCAGGGCGCGGTGATCGGCGGCGGGCTCGAGCTGGCGAGCGCGGCGCACATCCGCGTCGCCGAGCCCAACACCATCTATCAGCTGCCCGAAGGCCGCCACGGCATCTACGTCGGCGGCGGCGCCTCGGTGCGGGTGGCGAAGATCATCGGTGCGGGTCGCATGTGCGAAATGATGCTCACCGGCCGCATCCTCGATGCCGACGAGGGCCAGCGCCTCGGCCTGTCGCACTACCTGGCGGGCGAGGGCGAGAGCCTGGCGAAGGCGCAGCAGCTCGCGCACCGCGTCGCCGAGAACGCGCCGATGGCCAACTGGGCGATGGTCACCGCGATCGCCCGCATCGACAACATGGCGAGCGACGACGGCTTCTTCGTCGAGTCGCTGACCGCCGCGGTCGTCCAGACCAACCCCGAGATCGCCGCACGCATCGGCGAATTCCTCCAGCGCAAGGGCCAGGGAGCACGTCAATGAGCACGCAGGGCATGGGTAACTTCGCAGAGTCGGAAGCCGCCGCGCGCGGCACCGCCTACGACGATATCTGGCTGGTGGCGGGGCAACGCACACCGTTCGCCGACTACAACACGGTGCTGCGCGAGGTGTCGCCGACCGATCTCGGCATCGCCGCGGCGCGCGCGCTGTTCGCCACCAGCGGCATCCCCGCCAGCGCGGTCGATGCCATCGTCGCCGGCAACATGGCGCAGGCGAGCTTCGACGCCTATTACCTGCCGCGCCACATCGGCCTGTATTCGGGGGTGAACCCCGCCGTACCGGCCTTGCTGGTGCAGCGCCTGTGCTGCACCGGTTTCGAGACCGTCCTCACCGCCGCGGATCACATCACCCTGGGCAAGGCCAGCGTGGTGTTGTGCGTGGGGGCCGAGTCGATGTCGCGCAACCCGGTCGCGGCCTACACCCAGCGCGCGGGCTTTCGCCTGGGGCAGGTGGAGTTCAAGGACTTCCTGTGGGAAGCCACCCTGGACACCGCCCCGGGCACGACGATGGGCGGCACCGCCGAGAACCTGGCGGTGCGCTACGGCATCGGCCGCGAGGAGGTCGACCGCTTCGCCGCGCAGAGCTTCGCGCGCGGCGTGGCGGCCTGGGAGGCCGGCTGGTTCGGCGACGAGGTGAGCGCGGTGGCGAACGCGACCTGGGAGCTCGAGGGCTACAAGCCGCGCGGCATCCGCCTCGCCGACCGCGTCAGCGTGTGCGATCGCGACGGCCACGTGCGGCCGACCCCGTTCGAGACCCTGAACAAGCTCAAGCCCGCCTTTGGCGGCGTGCAGACCGGCGGCAACAGCTCGGCCATCGTCGACGGCGCGGCGGCGGTGCTGGTGGCACGCGGCGACTGGGTGCGCGCCCACGGCCTCACGCCGCTCGCGCGCATCGTCGCCGGGGCAGCAGTGGCGGTGCCGCCGGAGATCATGGGCATCGGCCCGGCACCGGCGATCCGCGCCGCAGCCCGGCTCGCCGGCATCACGGTAGGCGACATCGGCCGCGTCGAGATCAACGAGGCCTTCGGCGCCCAGTATCTCGCCTGCGAGCGCGAGCTCGGCCTAGACCGCGACAAGACCAACGTGCATGGCGGCGCAATCGCGATCGGCCATCCGCTCGGGGCCTCGGGCGTGCGCCTTACCCACACCGTGGCGCGTGCAGCGCGCGCGGCCGGTCTGCAGTACGGCGTGGCCTCGGCTTGCGCCGGCGGCGGCCAGGGCGTCGCAGTGATCGTGGAGAACGTCGCCTGAGCGGCGGCATGGAGAAGCCAATGAAATTCGAAGGCAGCACTTTCCTCGTTACCGGCGGCGCGTCGGGCCTGGGTGAGGCGACCGTGCGCGCGCTGCATGGCGCTGGCGCCAGCGTGGTGATCGCCGACCTCAACGTGGCACAGGGCGAACAGCTCGCCGCCGAACTCGGTGCGCGCGCCGCGTTCGCCCGCACCGACGTCGCCGACGAGGCCGATGCGAAGGCGGCGGTCGGGCTGGCGGTGAGCCGCTTCGGCGGCCTGCAGGGCCTGATCAATTGCGCCGGCATCGGCAACGCCGGCAAGGTGCTCGGCAAGGACGGGCCGCAGCCGCTGGCCGACTTCAGCCGCTCGATCCAGGTCAACCTGGTCGGCACCTTCAACATGATCCGCATCGCCGCCGAAGCGATGAGCAAGGGCGAGCCCCGGGCCGACGGCGAGCGCGGCGTCATCGTCAACACCGCCTCGGTGGCCGCCTACGAGGGCCAGGTCGGCCAGGCCGCCTATGCGGCCTCCAAGGGTGGCATCGTGTCGATGACGCTGCCGATCGCACGCGAGCTGGCGCGCTTCGGCCTCCGCGTGATGACGATTGCGCCCGGCCTCTTCATCACCCCGATGATGCGCGGCCTGCCGCCCGAGGTGCAGCAGTCGCTCGGCGAG
>JAKLLJ010000217.1 GCA_023150215.1 Thauera sp.
GTCGCCCGCATGCAGATGGCCGAGGCGCGCGCAGTTGATCGTCACCACGCCGATCGAGCCGGTCTGCTCGGCCGAGCCGAACAGGCCGTTGCCACGCTTGAGGAGCTCGCGCAGGTCGAGTTGCAGGCGGCAGCACATCGAGCGGACATGGTTCGGCTGCATGTCCGAGTTGAGGAAGTTCTGGAAGTACGGCAGGCCGTACTTGGCGGTCATCGCGAACAGGCGCTCGGCGTTGTCCGATTCCCACGGAAAATCCGGGGTGATGTTGTAGGTCGGGATCGGGAAGGTGAACACCCGTCCGCGTGCGTCGCCCGCCGTCATCACCTCGATGTAGGCGCGGTTGATCAGATCCATCTCGGCCTGCAGCTCGCCGTAGCGGAAGGGCATCTCCTCGCCGCCGATCACCGGCACCTGCTCGCGCAGGTCCTCCGGGCACACCCAGTCGAAGGTGAGATTGGTGAACGGTGTCTGGGTGCCCCAGCGCGAGGGCACGTTGAGGTTGTAGATGAATTCCTGCAGGCCCTGGCGTACCGCTTCGAAGGACAGCCCGTCCTTGCGCACCAAGGGCGCGAGGTAGGTATCGAAGGAGCTGAATGCCTGTGCCCCAGCCCATTCGTTCTGCAGGGTGCCAAGGAAGTTCACCATCTGCCCAAGCGCGCTGGAGAAATGCCGTGGTGGCGTCGCCTCCGGCTTGCCCGGCACGCCGTTGAAGCCTTCGAACAGCAACTGGCGCAGCGACCAGCCCGCGCAGTAGCCGCACAGCATGTCGAGGTCGTGGATGTGCAGGTCGGCATCGCGATGCGCCTGGCCGATCTCGGGCGGATAGACGTGCGACAGCCAGTAGTTGGCCACCACCTTGCCCGAGACGTTGAGGATCAGCCCGCCCAGCGAATAGCCCTGGTTGGCGTTGGCACGCACGCGCCAGTCGGAGCGGCCGACGTATTCGTCCACCGCGGCGGCCACGTCGACCAGGGTGCGGCGATCCTCGCGCAGGCGCCGGTGCTGGTCGCGGTAGGCGACATAGGCGCGGAAGGTGGCGAGATGGTTCGCATCGACCAGGGTCTGTTCGACGGCGTCCTGCACCTGCTCGACGCTCGGCGCCGAACCGCCATGGCGGTGGCGAAGCACCTTGAGCACGCGGGCAGTCAGCAGCTGCGCCTCGTCGGCGTCGAACTCTCCGGTCGCGGCGCCGGCGCGGGTCAGCGCCGAGGCGATGCGCACAGGATCAAATGGGGTGTCGCGACCATCGCGCTTGACGATGCGTACGGGCAACGCTGGCGACGCCGTGTTCGGTCTGCGATCTACGACGCGTTCGGATTCGTTCGAGTACAAGACGGTTCTCCTGGCCGGAAGGCGGAGAACCGAAGATGGAGGAGCAGTGCCGGGCGGATTTCGCCCCGGGCAGGGCCGGTCGCGGCGGACGCTGCGAACGGCGGCCAGCAACATGCTCGAACCTCTCTCCGGGGACACCCCGCCCCATCGTTGGTGGAAAGACGTTGAGGCAGGTCTCCTGGCTCTCGACTCGGACACGCTTGGTCGGCCTTCCCGGACAGCAGCCAGTGGCACGGGTGACGAAGCGCTCGTCGATCACAGTTGCGGGGGCAGCTCCGGTTTTGAGGTCATCGACCCGGTACCGGATTCCCTTTCAATCCCCGGAAGGGGAACCATCAACGGGTCAAAGTTTAGCCTTGTCGCAATGCCGGCGTCAAGCCGAAATCACTAGATGTAGTTGATCATCCATGCGACGTACCGATATGTAGTGCTATACGCGCACTCCCTCTCAAGAGAGGCAGACGAATCACGTGAGGCGTATCCGGACAAATCATTCGTGTCTCACGATGCATAATTTCTTTATTGCGAACGGTTCTCATTCGCGATAGCATGGCACATAGGGTTGAAGTGCAGGCGCTTCAACCGCCCATGACCCAGGAGCCAGATGATGGAATTCGATGTCGAGGAGCGCCAGACCCCCTGCCCGCTGGGGCTCATCGCTGCCACGGTTGCGCTGATGACACGGTACGCCGACCCCGCCCCCGGACAGACCGCCTCAGGTCCGTGCGACGTACATCCGCTCCTGGCGAAGAAGATCGCGTCCAACCTCCTGTTCCTGCAGCACCACCCCGAGTTCCCGGCGCAATTCGGGCAGGTCATGGCGCAGGCCCGTGCCCAGTGGTGCGACATGGTCGAGCGCGGCGCGGGCAACGCGCCGCTGCCGATGGCACACGCCTGCCCGCCAGTGCGCCACTGAGCGCGCGCCCTGCTCGATTGGAACCTTACCGAGCGCGCCATCCAACCCGATACGAGGAGTGTTCGTCATGCAAACCGATCTGCAAGCCACACAACAGGATCTGATGAGCGCAGTGATCGGCCATCTGGGCCGACTGGCACAAACCGGGTGCCCTCGCGCGAGCCATCGTGCCCGCCTGCTGATCGACCATCTCGGCGAAGGCGACACCGACCAGGACGGAACATCGACCATGCTGCGCCAGCTGCTCGAACATCTCGAACCGCGCCCCCGTCGATGACGGACACGCCCGAGGGACCGGATGGAGGCTTGACATGAACGAACAGGCATTCGACCAACTCGCCGGTGAGCACCGCGTGCTCATCGCAACCCACGGCAGGGCCCAGGCGCGCTGCAGCGACCTCCTCACCCGCCAGGCCGGCGAGATCCAGGCGCAGCAGGCCGAAATCATGCGCTTGCGGGCAGAAGTGATCCGCCGCGACACGCAGATCGCGCTGCTTCGTGACGAACGTGCCGAGCTCGAGCGGACCCTTCCCGGCCTGCCGACCCGCCTCACGCTCGCAAAGAAGGTCCGCGTGTTGATGGAACGCATCCAGGACCTGATGCGCGAGCGGCATGCATGCCAAGCTCGACCCGAGGAGGATCGGCCGCTCCGTCTCGAGCAGGCCACGGTGCTGAGCCGCCTCGACGACCGGTCGGTCCTGTGCCTCGGCCGGGACGCATCCGCGGCACGCTTCGTGATGCGGCTGGTCGAGATGGCCGGTGGACGTTTCACCCATGATCCGGCCGACGACGCGGAAGACCTCGCACGCATCGAGCAGAGCATGCGCGCGGCCGACCTGGTGATCTGCCAGGCCGGCTGCATCAGCCAGAACGCCTACTGGCGCGTGCGCGACCATTGCCGGCGCACCGGCAAGCCCTGCCTTCTCGTGGAGCGCCCGAGGGCGATGCCCGAGGTTCAGCGCTGACGCCGACAGACTTTCCGATTTTTCCCACTCAACAACCAGGAGACCACGATGACAGTCGAAACCAAGCCCACTCCCCTCATGCGCGACCGCCTGTTTCGAACGGGCCTGTGGTCGACCGCCTTGGCCGTCGTGGCCTGCCTTGCCACCCATGTCGTCACCTTGTTCGGCATCGTCGGCGCGGTGGCCTGGCTATCCACCGTCGAACATGCGCTGATCGTCGGCGTGGTGGGTTTCGCGGCCTTGACCGTCTATGCGGCCGTTCGTCATCGGCGCTGCGCGCGGGGCACAGGGTGCGCGCACGAACCGGGTTCGGAGCGTGCATAGGCTGGCGCCGAGCACAGCCGTCCAGGTCTCTCTGAATGTGCTGAACGACAGAGGCGGATCAAACCGGGAAAGTCCCGTATCTCATTCCCTGT
Source organism: Thauera sp. (assembly GCA_023150215.1). Classification (GTDB taxonomy): domain Bacteria; phylum Pseudomonadota; class Gammaproteobacteria; order Burkholderiales; family Rhodocyclaceae; genus Thauera. The sequence goes on from JAKLLJ010000217.1 coordinate 3,630, forward strand.
CGCAGTTCTGAACCACATGCGTTGCACTACCCGCCTCATGAACTCCGGGGGCGCCACGCAATGCACCGTCTTTCTTTCGCCACCTCCATACGGCTGCCACTACTCGCATCTTGCGCCGCCACAACACTCCTCAGCGCAAGCCTCGCGGCTGCGGAAACCTGGGTCATCACCGACCAGTCGCATCCAACCGTCGGAGATGCGGACCGGCATGTCCTGCTCGATGCCCCCACACGACTCGAGATCGAACTGGCCTCCGGACTGCCTGCCGCCCCTGAACAGGCGACGGCTGTCGTCCAGCGCCGCCTGAAGCAAGGCGGTACCGACCTGCAGCGCAGGATCGCTGCGGCCTACCAGGGCGTCACCGACGCCTGGAGCCTGGGTATCATCAAGGTCCCTGCCGTCGTGCTGGATCGTCGCTACGTGGTCTACGGCGACACGGACGTGGAACGCGCCGTCGCCCGCATCGAGCAGCACAAGCGGGAGCAGCCATGAAGCCCCGGCTGCACACTGCGTCCCGGCGCCTGCGCCTCGCCATCGCCTCGGTGCTGCTGGCCAACTCCGCGTCGTCCTTCGCCCTGGACACGGCGACCATCGTCGCTTCCACCCTGTCCCCGGACTGCCTCGAGTACCGCGTCGTCGGCATCTGCTACTGGTTGTTCTGCACCATGTTCGGTTGCTCGGTACGCACCTCGGTCAAGGTGCGCCACTACATCCCGGATGCGGTCGTCTCGAGCTACTCGAACACCGGCGAGAACCCCTGGGTCGAAGTGCGCGCGATGAGCCTGCCCAACCCTACCGCCCGGGCCGGCGGTGACGGCACCACCAACGAGGATCACGAGAACAACCTAGCGAAGTTCAAGAACGCGGACGTGATCGGGCATCCGGGCGGATCGGTGTTCAGCCAGTTCGCCAGCGCATCCGGCTACACCTGCGCGGGGGCCGGCACGGCGTTCATGCCCTACCTGCTGAGCACGCTCGACACGCTGGCGTGGCGCTATAACGTCCCCGAATCGCTGTACCCGGAGGCGCTGATCCCCGGCCTGCGCGAGATCGGCACGCGCACGGCCCTGAACCTGTGGGGCAACGTCTATCCACGCGGCGGCTTCATGCACCAGGTGGACGACTACAAGAGCGGCGCCGTGGTGGCGCAGCGCGCGGGCGACATCGTGACCCGTCGCGGCCAGATCCATGTCTACCAACCGCTGCTCGCCAGTGCGCGCGACGGCTACTGGCCTGCCGGCGCGCTGATGGAAACCGATGCCTCGACGGGCAAGTGGCAGGAGCTGACGCCGACCCTCTCGAACACCTGTGCGGTGTTCCCGCACGGAAACACGCGCGTGCAGGCCCGGCAGGGCGACTACGCCTGGGCGCTGTGGCGGCCCTATAGCTGCTGCCGGCGCCGGGGGCAGGTCTTCCTCGGCAGTGTGGATTTCATGTGAGGCGTGTCCGATGAAAGCACTCCTATCCCGCCTCGCCCAGCAGGCCAGGCCCCACATCCTGGCCATCGCGCTCGTCTGCGCGGTAACGATCGCGGCGGCTGGCGTCGCTTGGGCGCAGACCCGCAGCGGCGTGCAGCACCAGGGCAGCGTCATCGGCGACGACGTGCTCTACAGCATCGGCGGCGGCCGCGCGGTGTCGATGGGCGGTGCGGCCAACATGCACTCCATCGGCGTCGGCGTGGGCTGGAACAGCAACCTGATCTGCGGCGACATGAGCATCACCACGACGCTGCAGAACCAGCTGAACGGCATCACCAACGGCTTCCAGGCCATCATGTCCTCGGTGATCCAGAACGCCACCGCAGCCGTGGCGTCGCTGCCGGCGCTGATCATCCAGCGTGCCGATCCGGGGCTCTACAACCTGCTGACCAACGGCGTGCTGCAGGCACGGCTCGATTTCGACCGCAGCAAGCTGACCTGCCGCGCCATCGCCAACCGCATGGCCGACATGGCCGGCGGCCAACTCGGCTGGGACCAACTCGCCGAGGGCATGGCGCTGAAGCAGTCGGTTGCCAGCACCGATGCCGTGTCGGCGATCGACGAGGCCGAGGCGAACCGGGGCAACAACGGCGTGCCCTGGGTGGGCGGCGACAACGCCGGCGGCGCCGGCCAGCCCCCGGTGCGCGTGGTCGGCGACGTCACCCGCGCCGGTTACAACCTCATCAACGGCCGCAGCGTCACCGACACCAGCTCGATCGCGCCGTCCAGTTGCAGTGGCAACCTGGCCTGCCAGACCTGGAGCTCGGCCG
>JAKLLJ010000218.1 GCA_023150215.1 Thauera sp.
AACGTGCTGTATTCCGACATGCGCAACTGGTACGACGCGGCGCAGCCTTACGATTCCAGGCTCGACAAGCGCGCCGAGGCTTTCGGCGTGCATCTGCGCAAGCAGCATTCGTCCACCTGGGCCAGCACGCTGCGCCTGGGCCACAGCGTCGATGCCCTCGACAACCAGTCCGACGCGAGCACGCGCTCGCGCTTCGACACCACACAGCGCCAGTTGAGCTGGCAGCACGACATCGCGCTCGGCGGCGGTTCGCTGCTGGCGGCGTACGAGTTCCTGCAGCAGCGCGTGCAGACCACGGCCGACTACGAGAAGACCCGCCGTCACATCAACGCCTTCCTGCTCGGCTGGGGCGGGGACTTCGACCATCATCACGTGCAGCTCAACGCCCGTCACGACCGCAACTCGCAGTTCGGTGGCAAGACCACCGGCACCGCGGCCTACGGCTACCAGCTCAGCCCGGAATGGCGCGCCCATGCCAGCATCGGCACCGCATTCAAGGCGCCGACCTTCAACGACCTCTATTACCCGGTCGAATGCTACGGGGCCTGGGGGTGCTTCGGCGGCAACGCTGCGCTGGCGCCCGAGGAAGCGCTCAACCGCGAGCTCGGCATGGCCTGGGAGCGCGATGGCGTCAGCGTCGACCTGACCTACTTCAACAACCGCATCAAGAACCTGATCGACTGGAGCAGCGGCATCGCGTCCAACGTCGGGCGGGCCGACATCGAGGGCGTCGAGGCGAGCGTCACGGCCCTGTTCGGCGACTACCGCGTGCGCGCCAGCGTCGACCTGCTCGACGCCGAGGACGAGGCCTCCGGCGACGAGCTCGGCCGCCGCGCCCGCATCGGCGGCGCGCTCGCCGTCGAGCGCACGGTGGGCGTGTGGACCTGGGGCATGGAGTGGAACGGGCAGGGGCGGCGTTATGATCGCGTGCCCAACACCGCCGCCGGCCGGATGGGCGGCTATGGCCTGATGGACGCCTACGTCCATTATGCGATGGCCCCCGACTGGAGCGTGGAAGTGCGCGCCAACAACCTGCTCGACAAGGACCATGAGCTTGCCAAGGACTTCGGGACCCCGGGCCGAAGCGCCTTCGTGGCGCTGCGCTACGCGATGCACTGATCGCCGATGCCTGCGCTCGTCTTGCGCGGGGTGTCGACCATGAGTCCGGCCATGCGCCGCAGGCGTTCGCCGCTGGCGATCGCGGCGGTGCTGCTGGCGGCGGCTGCGGCAGCCTTGGTATGGGCGCTGGTCGCCGGCGACCTGCAGGTCAGCGTCGCCGAAGTGGTGGCGGCGCTGTCCGGCGCGGACGGCATGAGTGCGACCGTGATCCGCGAGCTCCGCCTCCCGCGCGCGGTCGCCGCCTTCGCCTGCGGCGGCCTGCTCGCCACGGCGGGGGCGCTGATGCAGGTGCTGCTGCGCAATCCGCTCGCCGACCCCTACATCCTCGGCATCTCGGGGGGCGCGGCGGTGGGCGCGCTGGCGGCGATCAGCCTGGGGGCGGCGGTGTTCTGGATCGATGCCTCGGCCTTCGCCGGGGCGCTCGCCGCGATGCTGGTGGTGTTCGGTCTCGCCCACGGCGATGGCAGCTGGACGCAGACCCGGCTCTTGCTCACCGGGGTGATCGTCGCCGCCGGCTGCGGTGCGGCGGTGTCGCTGATGCTGGTGCTGGCGCCCGACACGCGGGTGATGTCGATGCTGTTCTGGATGATGGGCGACGCCAGCGCGGCGGCGCGGCCGTGGCCGGCGCTGCTGCTGCTGGGGCTGGCGCTGGGCGCGGTGATGCCGTTTGCGCGCGACCTCAACGTGCTCGCGCGCGGCGAACTCAGCGCGCGCGCGCTGGGCGTGCGCGTGGGTCATCTGCGCATTGCGCTGTATGTGCTCGCCTCGCTGCTCACCGCGAGCGCGGTGACGCTGGTGGGCTCGGTGGGCTTCGTCGGCCTGGTCGTGCCGCACCTGGTGCGCCTCGTCCTCGGCAACGACCAGCGCGTGCTGATCCCCGCCGCGGCGCTGGCCGGCGGCACGCTGCTAACCCTGGCCGACACCGCGGCACGCACCGTGATGGCGCCGCAGCAGTTGCCGGTGGGCGTGCTCACCGCGCTGATCGGCGTGCCGGTGTTCCTGTTCCTGCTGTCGCGCAGCCCGCGCACGTCGCGATGAACGCCGCTGCGCGCCGCCTTCCGGTCGATGATGCGCCCCTGCTCGAGGCCGAGCGCCTCGCGCTGCAGGTGGGCGAGCGCTGGCTGTGCTGCGAGTTCAGCCTCAGCCTGGCCGCGGGCGAATGCCTGGTGCTGCTCGGCCCCAACGGCGCCGGCAAGACCACGCTGCTGCACACGCTCGCCGGCCTGCGCGAGCCGAGCGTGGGCCAGGTGCGCATCGGCGGCCTGCCCTATGCGGCGTGGCCGGCGCTGGAGACGGCGCGCTTCCGCGGCCTGCTCGCCCAGCAGCAGCCTGACCCCTTCGCCGCCGGCGTGCTCGAGACGGTGCTGGTCGGCCGTCATCCGCACCTCGGGCGCTGGGGCTGGGAAGGGGCGGAGGACGTGGCAATCGCGCGTCGAGCACTGGAGGCGGTGGGGCTGGCCGATTTCGCGCAGCGCGACGTGCAGACGCTGTCCGGCGGCGAGCGCCAGCGGGTGGCGATCGCGACCCTGCTGACCCAGGCGCCGCGCCTGTTCCTGCTCGACGAACCGCTCAACCACCTCGACCTGCATCACCAGATCGCCACCCTCGACCTCTTCCAGCGCCTGGTGCGCGAGGATGGGGTGGGGCGCGGCAGCGTGCTGGTGCTGCACGACATCAACCTTGCCGCGCGCTACGCCGACCACATCATCCTGCTCGACGGTCGCGGCGGCGTGATCGCCGGCGACCGCGACACCGTGCTGCGCGCCGACCTGCTCGGCCAGGCCTTCGGCCACCCGCTGCGGCGGATCGAGCATGCGGGGCGCGCGGTGTTCCTGCCGGATTGAGCCCGGAGTGGAGGGAGGAGGCGTTGGCGTTGTGGTGCGCGGCAGCCGCAAGCGCTGGCGTGGTCGTGCATGGCAGCCGCAAGAGTTCGCGGCTTCCGCCGCTCCCGCATGGGCTTCGGGGCGGCGCGGACGCGGTGCCCGGAACGCTCGCCCGTGACGATCGACCGACCGCCGTCGTTCGCGGCTGCCGCCGCCCACACGCCCCCCTCCAGCGCGACGGTTCCTGTAGGAGCGCGGGAAGGCGCGAATGCGGCAGTGGTCTGCATCGGCCACGTCGGCCGGAGAACGGCCGAATTCGCGGCTTCCGCCGCTCCTACAGCGGGCCCCCGGCCGGTGCGGGTTCCGGATGCGTGGAAGGTTCCTGGGGCGCGGCCGACTCCGGGCGTGTGGTGGACTTCGGGGCGCGGCGAACTCCGCGGGTGCCGCGAACTTCGGGCACAGCGAACCCCGGGCACGGCGAACCCCGGGCACGCGGTGGTTTTTGTAGGAGCGGCGGAAGCCGCGAACTTTTTCTGCTGCGGGCAAAGCACGCCCCTTCCCGCAGGTCCCACGCGCGGCCGTCCCGGCCCGATCGATCATCCACATAAAAAAGGCTGCACATGACCCACGACCCCGACCGCGACTCCCGCCACAACGCGCGCATGGCGCGCAAGAAGGATGTCGTCGACGACAAGATTGCCGCCGCGCAGGCCGAGTGCGGCGTGCTGCTGGTCAATACCGGCAACGGCAAGGGCAAGTCCAGCGCGGGCTTCGGCCTGGTGGCGCGCGCGCTCGGCCACGGCATGCAGGTCGGCGTGGTGCAGTTCATCAAGGGGCGCGCGGACACCGGCGAGGAGGCCTTCTTCCGCATCCAGCCGGGTGTCACCTGGCACGTGATGGGCGAGGGCTTCACCTGGGAGACGCAGGACCGCGCGCGCGACGTCGCCGCGGCCGAAGCCGCCTGGGCGATGGCACGCGAAATGCTTCAGAATCCGGCCTTGGGCCTTGTGGTGCTGGACGAACTCAACATCGCGCTCAAGTACCAATACCTGGACCTCGAGCGGGTGATCGCCGACCTGCGCGCCCGGTCGCCGCTGCAGCACGTGGTGGTCACCGGCCGCGGGGCGCCGCTTGCGCTGGTCGAGGCCGCCGACACCGTCACCGACATGACGCCGGTCAAGCACGCTTTTGCCGCGGGGGTGAAGGCGATGCCCGGCATGGAGTGGTAAACATGGCAGTTCCCGATCTTGCGGTTCATCGTCCCGGCCCGCTGCCGGGCTGTGTGTATCTGGTGGGCGCCGGCCCGGGCGACCCGGAGCTGTTCACGCTGCGCGGCGCGCGCCTGGTGGCGGGTGCGGACGTGATCGTCTATGACAACCTGGTCGCCCCGGCCATCCTCGATCTGGCGCCGCTCGAGGCCGAGCGCATCTACGTCGGCAAGAAAGCCGCCGATCATTCGCTGCCGCAGGACGAGATCAACCTGCTGCTGCTGAAGCTGGCGAAGCAGAACAAGCGCGTGGTGCGCCTGAAGGGCGGCGACCCCTTCATCTTCGGCCGCGGCGGCGAGGAGATGGAGCTGCTGGTCGAGGCCGGCGTGCACGTCGAGGTGATCCCGGGCGTGACCGCGGCGGCGGGGGTGTCGGCCTATGCCGGCATTCCGCTCACCCATCGCGAGCATGCGCAGTCGGTGGTGTTCGCCACCGGCTTCCTCAAGGAGGGCAAGATCGATCTCGACTGGCCGATGCTGGCGCGTCCGCACCAGACCGTGGTGATCTACATGGGCATCTCGCGCCTGGCCGACATCTGCGCGCAGCTTGTCGCCCACGGCCTGCCGCCGGACACGCCCGCGGGCGTCATCGAGCGCGGCACCACCCACGCCCAGCGCGTGGTGGTGGGCGACCTCGCCACGCTGGCGCAGCGTGTGCTGGACGAAGGGGTGCGCCCGCCCTCGCTGACTGTGATCGGTACCGTGGTCGGGCTGTATCCCAGGCTGGCCTGGTTCCAGCCCGAAGACCAGCCCAAGGCCTCGCCGCTGCCGCACGCCGGCTGTGCGGTGGTGCACGGGAAGGGCACCGAGTGAGTGCACCGACCTCGAGGCCGGATGCGACCGGGGGGTGTGGTGCGGGCGTTCCGGTGGCGGCCGATCCGCCACCCTGTGCTGGCGGGCTGGGTGCGGTGGATCGCGGCGCAGCGGCCGTGTGTTCGGCGCTTTTCGTCGCGGCGCCGGCTTCCGGCCAGGGCAAGACCACTGTGACCGCGGCGCTTGCCCGCCTGCACACCCGGCTCGGACGGCGGGTGCGGGTGTTCAAGTGCGGGCCGGACTTCCTCGATCCGCAGATCCATGCGGTGGCGAGCGGCGCGCCGGTGCACAACGTCGACCTCGGCATGTGCGGCGAGGTCGACATCGCCTGGCGCCTGCACGCCGCCGCGCGCGAATCCGACCTGATCCTGGTCGAAGGCGTGATGGGACTCTACGACGGCGCGCCCTCGGGTGCAGACATCGCGCGCCACTTCGGCATCCCGGTGATGGCGGTGATCGACGCGCGCGCGATGGCGCAGACCTTCGGCGCGGTCGCCTACGGCCTGGCGCACTATCAGCCCGGGCTGCCGTTCGCCGGCGTGCTCGCCAACCACGTCGGCAGCGCGCGCCACGCCGACATGCTGCGCGATGTGCTGCCGACGGGCATGCGCTGGTTCGGCGCGGTGATGCGGGATGCCGAGGCGGCCTTGCCCGAGCGTCATCTCGGTCTCTTGCAGGCGGCGGAGATCGCGGACCTCGGCGCGCGCCTCGACCGCCTTGCCGACCATCTGGAGCGGACCGGCGCGGCGGAGCTGCCGCCGCAGGTGGTGTTTCCTGCGGTGTCCGCGCCGGCGATTCCGCCGCGGCTGGCCGGCAAGCGGATTGCGATTGCGCGTGAC
>JAKLLJ010000219.1 GCA_023150215.1 Thauera sp.
CATCATGCGCTTCCTGCTCGGCGCGGCCGAAGCGGGCTTCTTCCCCGGCATCATCCTCTATCTCAGCTACTGGTTCCCGGCGCGGCACCGCGCCGGCGTCACGGCGCTCTTCATGGCGGCCGCGCCGATCTCCACCGCGCTCGGCTCGCCGATCTCCGCTGCGCTGCTGGAAATGGACGGCGTCATGGGCATGCACGGCTGGCAGTGGATGTTCATCCTCGAAGCAATCCCGGCGGTGATCCTCGGCGTGGTCGTGCTTTTCTACATGACCGACAAGCCCGAAAAGGCCAAGTGGCTCAAGGATGACGAGCGCGCCTGGCTGGTCAACGCCATGCATCAGGAGAACGCCAGCAAGGCCGGCAGCGCCAAGCACGGCATCTTCAGCGGCATGGCCAATCCGCGCGTCCTCGCGCTGGCGATGATCTACTTCGGCACCTCGGCCGGCTTGTACACCCTCGGCATCTGGGCGCCCCAGATCATCAAGCAACTGGGGGTCTCGTCGATGACCGTCGGCTTCCTCAACGCCATCCCACCGACCATCTCGGTGATCGCCATGGTCCTGTGGTCGCGTCACTCCGACCGCACCGGCGAGCGCACCTGGCACGTCGTACTGGCTTGCGTCGCCGCATCGATCGGCCTGGTCGTCGCAGCCGGCGCCAATAGCGTCGTTGGTCTGATCGCCGCCCTGACCCTGGTGAACATCGGCATCAGCTGCGCAAAGCCGCCGCTGTGGAGCATGCCGACCATGTTCCTGTCGGGTGCCGCTGCCGCCACCGGCATCGCCACCATCAACTCGATCGGCAACCTGGGCGGCTTCGCCGGCCCGGCCATGATCGGCTGGGTCAAGGACCAGACCGGCAGCTTCAACGGCGGCCTCTACTTCGTCGCCGGCCTGCTCGTGCTCTCGGCCGTGCTCACGCTGATGCTCGCTCGTTCCCAGAAACCGGCGGCGGTGGTGGGTGCGGAAGCGACCGCCCACTGAACCGACTGCATCAACCCCAACACACTTCAACAGGAGCAACACATGGACAAGGAAATTGCCGTTCAGTCCCTGACGGACACCATGGCCAAGTTCACCGCGTACATCGGCAAGCGTCTGCCCAAGGACGTGAAGGCCAAGCTGGCCGAACTTCGCACGCTGGAAACCAACCCGCTGGCCAAGTCGGTGTACGACTCGATGGCGGGCAACCAGGAAGCGGCCGACAAGCTGAACCGCCCAAGCTGCCAGGACACCGGCGTCATCCAGTATTTCGTCGAGGCCGGGGCGCACTTCCCGCTGCTCGGCGAACTGGAAGAGATCCTGAAGGAGGCGACGGCCGAGGCGACCCGCATCGGCCCGCTGCGCCACAACGCGGTCGAGACCTTCGACGAGAAGAACACCGGCACCAACACCGGCACCAACATTCCGTGGCTGGACTGGCGCATCGTGCCGGAGAAGGACAGCTGCACCATCGACGTCTACATGGCGGGTGGCGGCTGCACGCTGCCCGGCGCGGCCAAGGTGCTGATGCCGGGGCAGGGCTATGAGGGTGTCGCCGAGTTCGTCATGGACGTCATCACCGAGCGTGGCGTCAATGCCTGCCCGCCGCTGCTGGTCGGCGTAGGGGTGTCGACCTCGGTGGAGACGGCGGCCCGCCTGTCCAAGCTGGCGATCATGCGCCCGGTCGATTCGAAGAGCGCCAATCCGCGCGCCGCGCTGATGGAGGAGCTGCTCGAGCAGGGCCTCAACGAGATCGGCATCGGCCCTCAGGGCCTGACCGGCAACAACAGCGTGATGGGCGTCAACATCGAATCGTCCGCCCGCCATCCCTCCACCATCGGCGTCGCCGTCAACACCGGCTGCTGGGCGCACCGCCGCGGCAAGATCCGCATCAACGCCGACCTGTCCTACGAAATCCTGTCCCACGAAGGAGTGGTGCTGTGAAAAAGATCCTGACGACCCCCATCCGTGACGAAGACCTGGAAGACCTCACTGTCGGCGACGTGGTGTATCTGACCGGCCGCCTGGTGACCTGCCGCGACGTGGCGCATCGCCGCCTGATCGAGCAAGGCCGGGAGCTTCCGGTCGATCTCGAAGGCGGGGCGATCTTCCACGCCGGCCCGATCGTGCGCAAGAAGGACGACGGCACGTTCGAGATGGTCTCGATCGGCCCGACGACGAGCATGCGCATGGAGAAGTTCGAGCGCGCGTTCATCCAGCAGACCGGCGTGAAGCTGATCGTGGGTAAGGGCGGCATGGGGCCGGAGACGGCCGCCGGCTGCCAGGAGAACAAGGCGGTGCATGCCATCTTCCCGGGCGGGTGCGCCGTGCTCGCGGCGACGCTGGTCGAGGAGATCGAGGGCGCCGAGTGGCAGGACCTGGGCATGCCCGAGACCTTGTGGGTCAACCGCGTGCGCGAGTTCGGGCCGCTGATCATCTCCATCGACACCAAGGGCAACAACCTCATCCAGCAGAACAAGGCCGTCTTCAACGAGAAGAAGAAGCCCGTGCTGGAGAAGATCAACACGCAGCTCAGCTTCATCAAGTAAGGCCTGCGGCGGAGGGGCAGCCCCCGCCCGCATTCAGGTGTGCGAACGCCGCCACCAGTTCGTCGACGAAGGTCCGGATGCGCGTCGAGAGCTGGTGGCGCTTCGGGTACACCGCGTAGATGTCGGCGTCCGGCGTGCGGTAGTCCGGCAACACCTGGACCAGGCGGCCGCTTTGCAGGTAGCGGATCACGTCCCATTCGGCGCGCATCAGGATGCCGTGCCCGTCCAGTGCCCACTGCACCGCGATCTCTCCATCGTTGGTGGCCAAGTTGCCGCGCACCTTGATCGGCTCGCTCTCCGCGGCGGGGCTGTTCAGGCGCCATGTGCCATAGGCATCATCGCCCTGGCGGATGGTGATGCAGTTGTGATGGCGTAGATCGTCCGGGGTGCGAGGTACCCCCCGCGCCGCGAGATAGGACGGTGCCGCGCACAGCAGACGTCGGTTCGGTGCCAGACGTCGGGCGACCACGCGCGCATCACCCGGTTCGCCGAAGCGCACGCAGACGTCGAACTGGTCTTCAGTCAGCGCCGGCGGACTGACCGAAAGCTGGAGCTGGACATCCACCTCCGGGTAACGGGCGACATAGCGCGAGATGACCGGCGCCACATGCAGGCGACCGAAGCCCAGTGTCGCATTCACCCGCAGCAGCCCCTTGGGCGTGTCCTTGGATCCCCCCAACACTTCGTTCAGCAGATCCAGCTCGGCCAGGATGCGGCGCGCATGATCCAGGAAAACCTCGCCCTCCGGGGTCAGGTTCATGCGGCGGGTCGTGCGATTGATCAGGGGCACACCGATCCGCGCTTCGATCTGAGCGAGGCGCTTGCTGACCGCAGGGGTACTGATGCCGAGCTCCCGAGCGGCGCGGCTCAGGCTGCCGCAACTCGCGATGGCGGTGAAGAACCCCAGTTCGGCTGGCTGAATTCCGGCGCTCATGGTGCGTGATTGTGTTCTTCAGGTTAAGGATGGTTTGAGCTTAGCCCGCATGGGCTGGGGCGTCCATCCTCTAACTTCGCGCTCGTACGCATCGAATTCGAGCCGGCCGTACGGCCATTTCTCATCACACCAAAGGACCCGACCATGCAACGTAAACGGAATGCCAAGATCGTCGCCACCCTCGGACCCGCCAGCTCGGACGTCGCGACCATTCGTGCCTTGTTCGAGGCCGGAGCCGATGTCTTTCGGCTGAACTTCAGCCATGGCACGCATGCCGACCATCGCGCACGCCTAGAGGCGATTCGCCAGGTCGAAATGGAGGTCGGACGCCCGATCGGGGTGCTGCTCGATCTGCAAGGCCCCAAGCTGCGTGTTGGCACCTTCGCGCAGGGGGCCGTCACCCTCGTCGAGGGCGCGGAATTCCAGCTCGACATGGATCGCGAGCGGCCCGGCGACACGACCCGGGTGTCCATGCCGCACCCGGAGATCTTCGATGCCCTGGTCGAAGGCACGGATCTGCTGCTCGACGACGGTCGCATCCGTCTGCGGGTGGAGGAAGTTCGTGCGGGCACCGTCCGCACCCGGGTCATCGCGGGTGGCCGCCTCTCCGACCGCAAGGGCGTGAATGTGCCGGGCGTCGTGCTGTCGATTTCGGCGTTGACCGCAAAGGACCGTGCCGATCTCGATTTTGGCCTCACGCTTGGCGTTGACTGGGTTGCGCTGTCCTTTGTCCAGCGCCCGGAAGACGTCGTCGAGGTCAAGCGCATCGTCGCCGGCCGTGCCGGCATCGTCGCCAAGCTGGAGAAACCCGCTGCCATCGCCAGCCTTGACGCGGTCGTGGCAGAGAGTGACGCGGTGATGGTGGCTCGGGGGGATCTTGGCGTTGAAATGCCGCCGGAGCAGGTGCCGGCGATCCAGAAGAGGATCGTCCGGGCCTGCCGCAAGGCCGGCAAGCCGGTTATCGTCGCCACCCAGATGCTCGAGTCGATGATCGACACGCCAGTGCCGACTCGCGCGGAAGCGAGCGACGTGGCGACCGCGATCTACGACGGGGCCGATGCCGTCATGCTGTCGGCCGAGTCGGCTTCGGGGCGCTACCCCATCGAGGCGGTCCGCATGATGGACCGGATCATCGCGCAGACCGAGGAGGATCCCTTCTGTCGAGAGGCACTCGCAGCATCGAAGTCGCCTTGCCACCGGGACAAGGCAGATGCGATCGGCGCTGCGGTCAGCCACGTCGCCAGCCTCTTGCAGGTGAGCGCGACTATCGCGTACACCAACTCCGGGTATTCCGCACTTCGCCTGGCGCGAGAAAGGCCGCAAGGGCCGATCCTCGCCATCACGCCTCGCCTGACGACTGCGCGCCAGCTTGCCCTGGCCTGGGGAATCCACGCGGTGGCCATCGGCGATGTTGAAAACGTGACCGAGATGACCGAGCTCGCCTGCGAAACGGCGCAGTGTGAAGGGCTTGCAGCGAAGGGTGCGACCATCGTGATCGCCGCCGGGATGCCCTTCGGGACCGCGGGTACGACCAACCTCCTGCGCATCGCGCAGATTGATTGATGCCGCGCTTCCAGCCGCAGCGGGTTGCGGCACGCCTGCAGACCTAAGACTTGAATAGGAGTGCTCAATGATCAGGAGAACGCACGATGAGCGCGCGCGAAGCCATTCTCAACGCAGTGCGCGGCGTCCTCGGCTACCGCACGGTCGACCCGGCGGCTCTGCGGCGCGAGGCCGACGCCCCCTTGTAGGACGCGCCCGCGATCCGGTCCGCGGCGATCGCGCGGCAGCCGGCGGCGGCGCTGCAGGGGCTCGACGGGTCGGGCTTCGAGCTGCACGAGCGCGTCGCGCCCGACGAGACCGGTGCGCTAGACTTTCACTCGGATGCCGAGACCGCGATCCTCGCCTACGTCGACGACTAAGCCCCGGCCACAACCGGCTGGCGTCCGCCGCGCAACGTCAGCATCATCACTGGCGCCAGCGGCACTGCCGACATCGAGGACAGCCTGGTCCTCGGTGCCCGCGCAACCTGCCGTGGCGATCGTCGGAGCGCCCGACAGCAGCGAAGAGGTGTACGCGTCGCGCCAAGTCAGCTCTGTGCTGGTGCGCCATCAAGACGTCTTCACGCCAGTTTCGCGGCTCTCTCCTCTGGCCGATGAAAACGAGGCGGTGCCGATGGGTTCCCCCCAGGCTACCGGCGCCACCTCACCTTTCTCCTCCAACAAACCGGGTTAAACGCGTCGCACTCGATCAAGACTGGAGCCGGCCCGTGAGCCAGCATCTGCAAGATGCAGGCGCGCTGTCAATGCTGCCTTTCCCTGTACGGCGATGGGGGACGAATCGGGTCAAACCTCGATGCTGATTTCCTCTCGCCCGTCACGCCGA
>JAKLLJ010000021.1 GCA_023150215.1 Thauera sp.
GAGGTGCCCACGCAGTCGGAGCCGGTGTCGCCACCGCCGATCACCACCACATGTTTTCCCTTGGCCGAGATCGGATTGGGCTTGTCGCCCGCAACCTGCTTGTTCTGCGGGATCAGGAACTCGAGCGCGAAATGCACGCCGCCGAGCTCGCGCCCGGGCACCGGCAGGTCGCGCGGCACTTCCGCGCCGCCGGTCAGCACCACCGCATCGAATTCCTGCTGCAGTTGCTCGGGGGTGATGACTTCCTTCGCGTCATTGACGATCCCGGCCGGGATCTCCTTGGCGCCCACCAGCACGCCGGTGCGAAAGCGCACGCCTTCGGCCTGCATCTGCTCGACGCGGCGATCGATCAGCGACTTTTCCATCTTGAAGTCGGGAATGCCGTAGCGCAGCAGGCCGCCGATGCGGTCGTTCTTCTCGAACACGGTGACGTCGTGGCCGACGCGTGCGAGCTGCTGCGCAGCCGCCAGGCCCGCCGGGCCGGAGCCGACCACGGCGACCCGCTTGCCGGTCTTCTCGTCGGCCACCTGCGGCACCACCCAGCCCTCTTCCCAAGCCTTGTCGATGATCGCGTGCTCGATCGACTTGATGCCCACCGGGTCGGTGTTGATGTTCAGCGTGCACGCCGCCTCGCAGGGCGCGGGGCAGATGCGGCCGGTGAACTCGGGGAAGTTGTTGGTGGAGTGCAGCACCTCGATCGCCTCGCGCCAGTGGCCGCGATACACGAGGTCGTTCCAGTCCGGGATGATGTTGTTGACCGGGCAGCCGTTGTTGCAGAACGGCACTCCGCAGTCCATGCAGCGCGCGCCCTGCACGGACGCCTGCTCGTCGGTGAGGCGAACGATGAATTCCTTGTAGGTCTTCAGGCGCTTGTCTACCGGCTCGTAGGCCTCCGACAGGCGCTGATATTCCATGAAACCAGTGGGCTTGCCCATTTATGCGGCCTCCTTCTCTACTTCGCGCGCCTGAGCCATCTCGGCCAGCGCGCGGCGGTACTCGTGCGGGAACACCTTGACGAACTTCTTCCGCCAGACGCCCCAGTTGTTCAGGATCTCGCGCGCGCGCACGCTGCCGGCGAAGCGGACGTGGCGCTCGATCAAGCCCTTGAGGATGAGCTCGTCGCCCATCGTCAGGTGATCGATGTCGACGCGGCCGTGAGACTCAAGCTCGTCGCCCGACTCCGAGCCCTTGCGCGCGGCGATTTCGTCCGGCAGCGGCTCGAGCGAGACCTGCGCCATGTTGCAGCGCTGCTCGAAGCTGCCGTCCTCGTCGAGCACATAGGCCACGCCGCCCGACATGCCGGCGGCGAAGTTGCGCCCGGTCTGGCCGAGCACGACCACGGTGCCGCCGGTCATGTATTCGCAGCCGTGGTCGCCCACGCCCTCGACCACCGCGGTGGCGCCGGAGTTGCGCACCGCGAAGCGCTCGCCGGCCACGCCGGCGAAGTACACCTCGCCCTCGGTCGCGCCGTAGAGCACGGTGTTGCCGACGATAATGTTCTCCGGCGTGCTGCCGCGGAACTCGGCCTTCGGGCGCACGATGATGCGACCGCCCGACAGGCCCTTGCCGACGTAGTCGTTGCCCTCGCCCACCAGCTCGAGCGTCATCCCGCGCGCCAGGAAGGCGCCGAAGCTCTGCCCGGCGGTGCCGTTGAGGCGGATGTGGATGGTGTCGGACGGCAGCCCAGCGTGGCCGTAGCGTGCCGCGACCTGGCCTGCCAGCATGGCGCCCACGGTACGGTTGATGTTTCGCACCGGCAGGTCGATGTTGACCTTCTCGCCTTTTTCCAGCGCCGGCGCCGCGAGCGCGATGAGCTGCCGGTCGAGCGCCTTCTCGAGTCCGTGATCCTGGGTCTCGGTGTGCAGGCGCGGCACTGCGGCCGGCACCGGCGGCAGATAGAAGATGCGCGAGTAATCCAGCCCCTGCGCCTTCCAGTGCGAGATGCCCTTCTTCATGTCGAGCAGGTCGGCGCGGCCGATCAGCTCGTCGAAGCTGCGCACGCCGAGCTGGGCCATCAGTTCGCGCACTTCCTCGGCGACGAAGAAGAAGTAGTTGACCACGTACTCGGGCTGACCGGAGAAGCGCGCACGCAGCACCGGGTCCTGGGTGGCGACACCGACCGGGCAGGTGTTGAGATGGCACTTGCGCATCATGATGCAGCCTTCGACGACCAGCGGCGCGGTCGCGAAGCCGAACTCATCGGCGCCGAGCAGCGCACCGATGACGACGTCGCGTCCGGTCTTGATCTGGCCATCGACCTGCAGGCGGATGCGCGAGCGCAGGCGGTTGAGCACCAGGGTCTGCTGGGTCTCGGCCAGCCCGAGCTCCCACGGCGAACCGGCGTGCTTGATCGAGCTCCACGGCGAAGCACCCGTGCCG
This sequence comes from Thauera sp., assembly GCA_023150215.1. Classification (GTDB taxonomy): domain Bacteria; phylum Pseudomonadota; class Gammaproteobacteria; order Burkholderiales; family Rhodocyclaceae; genus Thauera. The sequence continues at coordinate 2,380 of JAKLLJ010000021.1, forward strand.
CCATCATGGCCGGCGACGACGATGTGGTCGGCCTTGGCCTTGGCCACACCCGCCGCCACGGTGCCGATGCCGATCTCGGAAACCAGCTTGACCGAGATGCTCGCCACCGGATTGGTGTTCTTGAGGTCGTGGATGAGCTGCGCGAGGTCCTCGATCGAATAGATGTCGTGGTGCGGCGGCGGCGAGATGAGGCCGACGCCCGGCACCGAGTGGCGCAGGAAGCCGATGTATTCCGACACCTTGTGGCCAGGGAGCTGGCCGCCCTCGCCGGGCTTGGCGCCCTGGGCCATCTTGATCTGGATCTGGTCGGCGTTGACCAGGTACTCGGTGGTGACGCCGAAGCGGCCCGAGGCCACCTGCTTGATCGCCGAACGCAGCGAGTCGCCCGCATTGAGGTCGAGATCGCGCGCGATGCGGTTCTCGCCAATCACCTGCGACAGCTTGATCGCCTCGGTAAGCGGCTTGAAGCGCATCGGGTCCTCGCCGCCTTCACCGGTGTTCGACTTGCCGCCGATGCGGTTCATCGCCACCGCCAGCGTGGTGTGCGCCTCGGTCGAGATGGAACCGAGCGACATCGCGCCGGTGGCGAAGCGCTTGACGATCTCCTTGGCGGGCTCGACCTCGTCGAGCGGCACCGGGATGGCCGCGGCCTTGAGCTCGAACAGGCCGCGCAGCGTCATGTGACGGCGGCTCTGGTCGTTGATGATCTTGGCGTATTCCTTGTAGGTGTCGTACTTGCCCGAGCGCGTCGAGTGCTGCAGCTTGGCGATCGCATCCGGCGTCCACATGTGCTCTTCACCACGGGTGCGGAAGGCGTATTCGCCGCCGGCGTCGAGCATGTCGTGCAACACCGGGTCGGCCGAGAAGGCGGCCTTGTGCAGGCGGATGGACTCTTCCATCACCTCGAACACGCCGATGCCCTCGACCTGGCTGGTGGTGCCGGTGAAGTACTTGTCGAGCAGCGCCTGCTTGAGGCCGACCGCCTCGAAGATCTGCGCACCGGTATAGGACATGTAGGTCGAGATGCCCATCTTCGACATGACCTTCATCAGGCCCTTGCCGATCGCCTTGACGAAGTGCTTGACGTACTTGGCCGCGGTCTCGACATCGTCGGCCAGGTGCGCCAGGGTCTCGAGCGCAAGGTAGGGGTGCACCGCCTCGGCGCCATAGCCGGCGAGTACCGCGAAGTGATGCACCTCGCGCGCCGAGCCGGTCTCGACCACCAGGCCGGTGCGGGTGCGCAGACCCTTCTCCACCAGGTGCTGGTGGATCGCGGACAGCGCCAGCAGCGCGGGAATCGCGACGCGGTCGGCGGCCAGCTTGCGGTCGGAGACGATCAGGATGTTGGTGCCGCCCAGCACCGCGTTCTCGGCGTCGGCGCACAGCGAGGCGAGGCGCGCTTCCACGCCTTCGTTGCCCCACTCGGCCGGGTAGCAGATGTCCAGCTCGGCGGAGCGGAACTTGTTCTGCGTGTAGCGCGCGATGTTGCGGATCTTGGCCATGCCCTCGAAGTCGAGCACCGGCTGGCTCACCTCGAGGCGGAACGGCGGGTTGATCTCGTTGATCTCGAGCAGGTTCGGGCGCGGGCCGATGAAGGACACCAGCGACATGACCATCTGCTCGCGGATCGGGTCGATCGGCGGGTTGGTGACCTGGGCGAAGAGCTGGCGGAAGTAGTTGAACAGCGACTTGTTTTTGGTCGACAGCACCGCCAGCGGCGAGTCGTTGCCCATCGAGCCGGTCGCTTCCTCGCCCGCCTTGCCCATCGGCTCAAGGATGAACTTGATGTCTTCCTGGGTGTAGCCGAAGGCCTGCTGGCGGTCGAGCAGCGGTGCGACGCGCTCGTCGGCCGCCGCAGCATCGACGATCGCCGGCGCGTCGAGGGTGTCGAGCTTGATGTTGATGCGGCGCAGCCAGTCGGCGTAGGGCCTGGCGTGGGCGAGCGACTCCTTGATCTCCTGGTCGCCGATGATGCGGCCCTGCTCCATGTCGATCAGGAACATCTTGCCGGGCTGCAGACGCCACTTCTTGACGATCTTGCTGTCGGCGATCGGCAGCACGCCGGATTCGGAGGCCATCACCACGAGGTCGTCGTCGGTGACCAGGTAGCGCGCCGGGCGCAGGCCGTTGCGGTCGAGGGTGGCGCCGATCTGGCGGCCGTCGGTGAACGCCACGGCCGCGGGGCCGTCCCACGGCTCCATCATCGCCGCGTGGTATTCGTAGAAGGCGCGCCGCTTCTCGTCCATCTGCGTGTGCGATTCCCAGGCCTCGGGAATCATCATCATCATCGCGTGAGCGAGCGAATAGCCGCTCATCACCAGCAGCTCGAGCGCGTTGTCGAAGGAGGCCGAGTCGGACTGGCCGGGATAGATCAGCGGCCAGATCTTCTGAAGGTCGTCGCCGAGCAGCGGCGAATGCACACCCTTCTCGCGCGCGCGCATCCAGTTGTAGTTGCCGCGCAGGGTGTTGATCTCGCCGTTGTGCGCGATGTAGCGGAACGGGTGGGCGAGGTTCCACTTCGGGAAGGTATTGGTCGAGAAGCGCTGGTGCACCAGCGCCAGCGCCGACACCGCACGCTTGTCGAGCAGGTCGGGGTAGTACTCGCCGACCTGGTTGGCCAGCAGCAGCCCCTTGTAGTTCACGGTGCGCGCCGAGCACGACACCATGTAGAACTCCTTGCCGTGCTTGAGCTTGAGCGCGCCGATGGCGTTGGCCGAGCGGCGGCGCACGACGTAGAGCTTGCGCTCGAGCGCCTCGGTGACCATGACGTCGGGGCCGCGGCCGATGAAGATCTGGCGGATCATCGGCTCCATGGCCTTGACCGTCGGCGACATCGGCATGTCGCGGTTGACCGGCACGTCGCGCCAGCCGAGCACGATCTGACCTTCGGCCACGACCGCACGCTCGATCTCTTCCTCACAGGCGAGGCGCGAGGCGGCTTCCTTGGGCATGAACACCATGCCGACGCCGTACTCGCCGGCCAGCGGCAGGTTCACGCCCTGCGCGGCCATCTCCTCGCGGAAAAGCTGGTCGGGGATCTGGATCAGGATACCCGCACCGTCGCCCTGCAGCGGATCGGCGCCTACCGCACCTCGGTGGTCGAGGTTCTTCAGGATCTCGAGGCCCTGCAGAACGATGTCATGACGTTTCTCGCCCTTGATGTGGGCGATGAAACCCACGCCACAGGCATCGTGTTCATTGGCGGGGTCGTACAGACCCTGCTTTTGGGGCAGATCCATCTTCATTTCCTCAAACGACACGCAAGATCAAGCGCACAGAGACCGGAAAAACCTTGCGCCAAGGCAAGGGCCGAAAAACCGAACGCGCACAAAAAAGCCGGGCGCGCGCGCACCGGCTTCGTAGCCTGCACCATTTTAGTGCAGAAACAACGGATCGACAGGGGTGATTGGCTGGGTTAGCCGCCTTCATGCACCATTTTGGACAACACCAACTCGCCCGCTGCTTTCGAAAAAACTATACCCCCCAAAGCTCGCCGGATTCAACAGTTTTTTGCACTGCGGCACAGTCGCGCGTCCCGAGCGGAAACCCGCCAGGATTGCACCTGCGGAGCCGGTACCGCGGACCCGGGCGCCGCTGTTCGCGCCTGCCGGCGCTCCTACCGCTGCCCCCGCGCCCCCCCCCTGTCCGGGCATCGCCAGCCACCCGGTACGGATGCCGACTGCGGAAGCCCGTCGGTTCATGTAGGAGCGCCGGAAGGCGCGAACCGCACTCCGGAAACGCGTCGGTCCGCTCGACGCGCAACGCGTCGATGCCCCCATGCAGCCTCAATGGATCTCCCCCACCGCGAACAGCCGGCGATGCTCCTTCATCGCGTAACGGTCGGTCATGCCGGCGATGTAGTCGGCGATGGCGCGTGCCTTGTCCTCACGCGCCATCGCCTGATACTGCGGCGGCAGGATGTGGGGGTCGTCCATGAAGGCCGCGAACAGGTCGCCGACGATGCGGCGCGCCTTGTTGGTCATGCGCAGCACCTGGTAGTGCCGATAGAGCTTGTCGCGCAGGAAGAGCTTGAGCTCGCGCAGGCGCGGCAGCAGGGCATCGGAGTAGGCGACGACAGCCTGCTGCGGCGAGCGTGCGCACGCCAGCGGCGGCGATGTTGGCGCGGGTCTGCTCGATGAGGTCGATCACCATCAGGTGGATCATGCGCCGCACGGTCTCGTTGATCAGCTTGCGCCCGGTCAGCCCCGGCCAGCGCGCTTCGACCTTGCGCCGCTGCGCGGCGAAGATCGGCACCACATCGAGCTGCTCGAGCGTGATCAGCCCCGAGCGCAGGCCGTCATCCACGTCGTGGTTGTTGTAGGCGATCTCGTCGGCGAGGTTGGCGAGTTGGGCTTCGAGCGAGGGCTGGGTGCCGTCGAGGAAACGGCGGCCGACCTCACCGAGACGCTCGGCGTTGGCACGCGAACAATGCTTGAGGATGCCTTCGCGCGTCTCGAACATCAGGTTGAGCCCGTCGAAGCCGGCGTAGCGATCCTCGAGCAGATCCACCGTGCGCAGCGACTGCAGGTTGTGCTCGAAGCCGCCGTGCGCCTTCATGCAGCCATCGAGCGCCTCCTGCCCGGCATGGCCAAAGGGCGTGTGGCCGAGATCGTGGGCGAGCGCGATGGCCTCGGCGAGATCCTCGTTGAGGCCCAGTTCGCGCGCGATGCCGCGGGTGAGCTGGGCGACCTCGATGCTGTGGGTGAGGCGGGTGCGGAAGAGATCGCCCTCGTGGTTCACGAACACCTGGGTCTTGTATTCCAAGCGGCGGAACGCGGTGGAATGCACGATGCGGTCGCGGTCGCGCTGAAACTGGCCGCGTGCTACCGGGGCGGGCTCGTCATGGACGCGGCCGCGCGAGGCGGCCTCGGTGACGGCATAGGGGGCGAGTTGCAGCATGCGGGCTCCTGAGGTGGCGCGGCACGACGATAACAGGCGGACGTTCCTCGGGCTCCGCTCGCGGGCAGGGCTCTCCCATGCGGCGGCGGCCCCTGCGGGAGCGGGCTTTCATGCGAATGCCCAGGCCGCCAACTCAGCGGCAGCGCGCCTCGATCGCGGCCGCGATCTCGCCGGCCGGGGCCTCACCGTGCATCACCGCGCGCCCGAGCTCGCGCAGCAGCACCAGGCGCAGCTTGCCGGCCTCGACCTTCTTGTCGTGCGCCATCAGCTCGACGTAGCGCTCCACCCCGAGCGGCGCCCCCCACACCGGCAGGCGGGCGCGCTCGAACAGCACCTCGATGCGCGCCACCGCCGCGGCGTCGAGCCAGCCCAGGCGGCGCGACAGCTCTGCGGCCATCATCGTGCCGGCGGCGACGGCCTCGCCGTGCAGCCATTCACCGTAGCCGAGGCCGGTTTCGATCGCGTGACCGAAGGTGTGACCGAGGTTGAGCAGCGCACGCTCGCCCTGCTCGGTTTCGTCGGCCGCCACCACCGCGGCCTTGTTGCGGCACGAACGCTCGACCGCAAAAGCGAGCGCGTCGGTGTCGCGCGCCACCAAACGCTCGAGGTTGGCCTCCAGCCAGGCGAGGAATTCGGGATCGCGGATCAATCCGTACTTGATCACCTCGGCCAGGCCTGCGGAGAGCTCGCGGTCGGGCAGCGTGTCGAGGGTGTCGAGATCGGCCAGCACCAGCCGGGGCTGGTAGAAAGCACCGATCATGTTCTTGCCGAGCGGGTGGTTGATCGCAGTCTTGCCGCCCACCGACGAATCGACCTGGGCGAGCAGCGTGGTGGGGATCTGAATGAAGGGCATGCCGCGCTGGTAGCAGGCGGCGGCAAAGCCGCCCATGTCGCCGACCACCCCGCCGCCAAGCGCGATCAGCGTGGTCGAGCGCTCACAGCGTTCGGCAAGCAGCGTGTCGAAGATCAGGTTGAGCGTCGACCAGCCCTTGTGTGCCTCGCCGTCGGGCAGCACCACCGCGCAGCTGCGCACGCCCGCCTGCGCGAGGCCGTGGCACAGGCGTGCGAGGTAAAGCGGGCCGACGACCTCGTTGGTGACGATGGCGACGCGCTTCGTCTTCAGGTGCGGCAGGATGAGGTCGGCGCGGTCGAGCAGGCCACGGCCGATATGGATCGGATAGGCGCGCTCGCCGAGGGCCACGTTCAGGGTCTGCATGGGTCCGCCTTGTACCTGGAGAGCGCCTCCTCGATCTGGCGCACCATGTTGCCGGGATTGCCGCGCCCGCCCTCGAGGATGATGTGGGCGGTCTCGCGATAGAGCGGATCGCGCTGGCGGTAGAGCTCCTCGATGCGCCGGCGCGGATTGTCGACCTGCAGCAAGGGGCGGTTGCGGTCGTGGCGGGTGCGCTCGAAGAGCACTTGCGGCGGCACGTCGAGATACACCACGATGCCGCGCTCATGCATCAGCACGCGGTTCTCGGGGGTCGTGACCACACCACCGCCGGTGGCGATGACGATGTCGGGCTCGCGCGTCAGCTCGTCCATCATCTGCGTTTCGCGACGACGGAAACCCGCTTCGCCCTCGACCTCGAAGATCGTCGGAATGCTGACGCCGGTACGCGCCACGATCGCCTGGTCGCAGTCGGCGAAGCGCAGCTTGCGCCTGCGCGCCAGCTCCTTGCCGACCGTGGTCTTGCCGGCGCCCATCATGCCGATCAGTATCAGACAGCTCACGCGTGACTCGCCGGAAATCCTGATGAAAAAGGGCGGGCATCCATGCCGGATGCCCGCCGTCGGGATTGTATCAGCAGAAGCGCCGGACTCAGCGCAGCGTGAGCGCGTCGGAGACGATGCGCGGGGTGATGAAGACGAGGAGCTCCTTGCGATTCGAAATCCGGCTCTGCGTCTTGAACAGGTAGCCGAGCACCGGCACGTCGCCCAGCAGCGGCACCTTGTCCTCTCCGGTCGATTCCTCTTCCTCGTAAATACCGCCGATCACCACCGTGCCGCCATTCTCGATCAACACCTCGCTCTTGACGTTCTTGGTCTCTATCGGTGGCACGCCAAGCAGGATCTGCTCGTAGAGTGGCCGGTCCTTGTTGACCTCGATCGACAATTGAAGACGACCGTCGGGCGTGATCTGCGGCTTGACCTTGAGCGACAACACCGCCTTCTTGAACGACACGCTGGTCGCGCCCGAACTGGTCGCCTCCTGGTAAGGGATCTCCGTGCCCTGCTCGATCGAAGCCTCGACCTGGTTGGCAGTGAGCACGCGCGGGCTGGATACGATGCGTCCTCGCCCGTCCGCTTCCAGTGCGCTCAGTTCGAGATTGAGAAATCTTGTTGCGCTGTTGTTCCAGAGCACTGCAGACAACAATCCCGCGTTGGAGGCGTTCACCGGCATGTTCACGTTCAAGCCCTGCGGCAGATCGTTGGTCGGATCGGTTGACCACGCTTCCTGACCGGTGACCAGCCCGGCCCTGGTCGCAGTTCGGTCAAGACCGCCTCCGATGGTTGCCCTGCGGATGGGTGCTCCACTGGCGTCATAGCCCACAACCCTTCCGAACGCACCACCGACCCCCAGCCGCACGCCGAGGTCGCGCGCGAAGGTCTTGTTGGCTTCGACGATGCGCGCCTCGATCAGCACCTGGCGCGGCGCCACGTCAATCTCCTGCACCAGCCGGCGCAGTGCCTGCAGGCGAGTGGCGACATCGGTGACGAAAACCTTGTTGCTGCGCTCATCCACCACCACCGTCCCACGCTTGGACAGCATGGTCTGGTCCTTGCTCTTCAGGAAATCGAAGATTTCCTTGGCCTTGTGGTAATTGATCTGGAAGCTTTCGGTCTGCAAAGGCTCGAGATCGGAGATCTGCGCCTTGGCCTCGAGCTGCAGCTTCTCGCGCGCGGCCAGTTCGTCACCCGGCGCGATCCAGATCACATTGCCGTTCTTGCGCATGTCCAGGCCCTTGGCCTGCAGGATGATGTCGAGCGCCTGATCCCAGGGCACGTCTTTCAGGCGCAGGGTGAGATTGCCCTGCACCGAGTCGGAAGTGATGATGTTGAAGTCGGTGAAGTCGGCGATGACCTGCAGCACCGAGCGTACATCGACGTTCTGGAAGTTCAGCGACAGCTTCTCGCCCTTGTAGTCGGCGCGCCCGCCGCCGAGCTTGGTGGGGTCCTCGACGACGCGCTTGACCTCGAGCACGAAGCGGTTGTCACTCTGGTAGGCGTTGTGTTCCCACAGGCCGTTGGGCACCACGGTCAGGCGCACGCGGTCGCCGACCTGCTGCGCGCTCACCGAGGTGACCGGGGTGGCGAAGTCGGTGACGTCGGAGCGGCGGCGCAGGTGTTCGGGCAGCGCGGTGTGCAGGAAATCGATCATCAGGTTGCCGCCCTGCTGGCGGATGTCGATGCCGGCATCCGGACTGGACAGGTCGACCACCACGCGGCCTTCGCCAGCGGTACCGCGGCGGAAGTTGATGTCGCGCACCGCCAGTCCGCCCGTCGCCGCAGCGGCCGTGCGCGGTTCGGCGAAGTTGGCGGTGGCCTCGTTGACCACGGTGCTCTGTGCGGCACGGGAAACCGCCGGCGACAGCGCGATGATCAGGTCGCGCCCCTGCACGCGCGCCTCGTACGGTCCGACACGCGTGAGGTTAAGCACCAGCCGGGTGCGATCGCCGACCTGCACGATGTTGGCGCTGCGCAGGTCGCCCTGGTCGATAGCCTGGACGTTGCGGCCGAGCCCGTTGGCAGTGGCGGCGAAATCGAAGGCGATGCGTGCCGGGTTGGCGACGCTGAAGCTCGGCGGCGGGCTGGCGAGGGCCTCACTCATGGTCAGGCGGACGTAAAGGGTCCCGCCCTGCTCGGCGACTTCCAGGCCCTCGATGCGGTTGCTGAAGGCTTGCGCCTGCGCCGCATCCTGCGCGAGCGCAGCGGGCGCAGGGGCCAGACCTGCAATAGCGGCTGCGAGCAGCAGCACTCCGATAGGGTGTCTCATTTTCCGGCCTCCTGGCGCTCCTGCAGTATCAGCGTGCTGGCTCGTTCCACCCAGTCGCCGTAGGCATCCTCGACCAGTTCGCGCAGCTTGATTTCGTTTTCGGTGACCTGGGTGATCACGCCGAAATTCTGTCCCATGTAGTTTCCGACCTTGACCTGGTGCAGCACGGCTCCGGCCTTGACCAGCGCATGGGTGTTCTTGCCCTGCATCAGCACGCCCACCATTTGCAACGATTCGAGCGGGAAAGACTCCAGCGGCTCACGCCGGCGGTCGAGGTCGGGCCGCAGCCCGCTGCCGCTCGATGAGCGCCGCTCGGGCTCCATGCGGGCGGCGCGGAAGGGATCGTCCCCCTGCACGCCGGCGTAGGCCACCACCGCCACCTGCTTGAGCTCGGGCAAGGCGCGCACTGCGCCGCGCATGGTCTTCGCCTGCTCGTCCATCCAGGCCTGAAGGTCGTCCTGGCTGCCACCGGCACAGCCGGTGAGCAGCACGCAGACACCGATCAGGACGGCCCTGTTCATCATTTCTTCCCCTGCTTGGCGGCCTGTGCCGCCTGAGCCGCCTTGCGCTGCTGCGCGAGCTCTTCTTCGTCGAGGTAGCGGTAGGTCACCGCCTTGGCCTGCAGCTTGAGCCGCCCATCCTTGTCGGCCTCGACCGCGATGTCGTTCAGCGTCACCACGCGCGGCATGCCGGCGAGGTCGGCGACGAACTCACCGAGATCGTGATAAACCCCGCTCAGACGCACATCGATCGGCATCTCGGCGTAGAACTCCTTGATGACGTCGGCGCCCGGCTTGAACAACTCAAACTGCAGCCCGCGCCCCAGACCTGCCTGGTTGATGTCGGAGAGCAGGGAATCCATCTCGGCACGATTGGGCAACTGCTTGAGCAAGGCGCCGAACTGGCGGTCGATCTCGGCGAGCTGGCGGCGATGCTCATCGAGATTGACCGCCTGGCGCTTCTTGCTCAGCCAGCTCTCGCGCAACTGCACTTCCTCGGCCTGGCGCGCCTCGAGGGTCTCGATCTGGCCCTGCCAGTCGAACCACCAGAAGGCGGCGATGGTGGCGAGCAGCAGGGCCACCGCGACCACGACACGCGGCGCGCTCGGCCACAGCCCCGGGTCGTTGGGGTCGAGTCCTTTGAAATCCTCGGCCAAGCGTTTGAAATCGATGCCCTGGCGTGCCATGGCGGCAAGGTCGAGGCTCATTTCCGCCCCCCCGCATCGTCCTGCGCCGGCTCGGTCGCGGCTGGCGGCTTGATGCCGATGTCGAGGGTGAACTCGCTGACGCGCCGATTATCCACGTTGACCGCACGCGCCTCGACCAGCTTGGGTTGCTCGAGGAAGGCCGAGGCCTCGATGTTGCGCATCAGGTGCGAAATTCTCGCGTTCGATTGGGCCAGCCCGACCAGCCTCACCTGCCTGCCCGTCTGCTTGGCCGACTTCAGATAGACCCCGTCGGGCAGGCGCTGGGCGAGTTCGTTGAACAGGTGCACGGTCTCGGCACGGGTGCCCTGCAGCGATTCGATCACCTGCTTGCGCGCCAGCATGGCATCGACCTGTTCGCGCAGGCGGCGGATCTCGGCGATGTCTCGGTCGAGCCGGGCGATGTCGTTCTTGAGGAAGGCGTTGCGCGCCTCCTGTGCCTCGATGTGGCTGTTGTAGACCATGTGTACGCCGAAGCCGACCAGCGCACCGAGCAGGATCATGCCTGCGGCGGTGGCGTAGAACTGCTTGCGGCGCTGGCTGCGCTTCTCCACGCGATGCGGGAGAAGGTTGATGCGGATCATGCGTCGAACCTCCTGAGCGCGAGCCCGCAGGCCACCATCAGCGACGGGGCATCGGCGAGCAGCGCCTTGGGCCGCACCTTGCCGCTCAAAGTCATGGCGGCGAACGGGTTGGCGATGAGGGTGTCGACCTGGGTGCGCGCGGCGACCACGTCACCGAGCCCCGCCATCACCGCACAGCCACCGGCGAGCACGACATGATCGACCTGATTGAAGGGCGTCGACGTGAAGAAGAACTGCAGCGCGCGCGACACCTCGAGCGCGAGGCTGTCCATGAACGGGCGCATCAGGTCACGCGGATAGCTGTCGGGCAGCGAGCCGGCACGCTTGGCCGATTCGGCTTCCTCGAAGCTCATCCCGTACTGGCGCGCAATGTCCTGGGTGAGCTGGATGCCACCGAACGCCTGCTCGCGCGAATAGACCGAGTGGCGGTTGCGGAACATGGTGACGTTCATGACCGAGGCACCGACGTCGACCAGCGCGATGACCTGGTCCTCGCCGCCACGCGGCAGCTGCCGGCACACCAGCTCGAGCGAGGATTCGATGGCGAGCGACTCGACATCGACGATCAGGGCCTTGAGACCCGCGGCCTGCGCCACCGCGACGCGGTCCTCGACCTTGTCCTTGCGCGAGGCGGCGATCAACACCTCGACGTCGCCCGGACTACCGGGCGCGGGGCCGATCTCCTGGAAGTCGAGGTTGACCTCGTCGAGAGCGAACGGGATGTATTGATTGGCCTCGGCCTCGACCGCGAACTCCATCTCGGTTTCGCGCAGGCCTTCGGGGAGGATGATCTTCTTGGTGATGACCGACGACGACGGCAGCGCGAGCGCCACGTTGCGCACCCCGCTGCCGAAGCGCCGCAGCGCACGCTTGAGCGCCTCGGAGACCGCATCGAGGTTGGCGATATTGCCATCGACGACCGCATCGCGCGGCAGCGTCTCGACCGCGTAACGCTCCACTTTGTAAGCGTCCTTGTCCCCGCCCGACAGCTCGACGAGCTTTACGGACGAAGACGAGATATCCAGCCCAACGAGCTGGCGCGCCGCGGGCCTGAAAAAGGGGAGGTCGATCACAAAGAAAGTCCTTGAATTTCTTTATGTTACGCGCAAATGTTGAGTGCGGCTCTAGCATGCTAGCAACAAGGCCTGGGGGTGTAAAGCGAACTCCGTCACGGCCAAAGTCTGCTCACAGCAAGGCTTGGGAGGGTCGCGAGCGCATCCCGTATAATGCCGATCCGCTCGAAACCATCCTGGATTGCCCATGCGCTGGGTCTTGTATCCGATCGCAGCGCTGTTTGCGCTGGTCGTTCTCGGCATCGCCACTCTGGCGGCGATGGCCTTCTTCGCCTGGCCCAAGCTGCCCGCCCTCGACACGCTCACGGACTACCGGCCGCGCGTGCCGCTGCGAGTATATACGGCGGACGGCCACCTGATCGGCGAGTTCGGTGAAGAGCGCCGCGACGTCGTACGCATCGCCGAGGTGCCGTCCCACCTCAAGCACGCGATCCTCGCCGCCGAGGACGAGCGCTTCTACGAACACCGCGGCATCGATCCGCTCGGTCTGGTGCGCGCGGCGCTCGCCAACCTATCGTCCGGCGGTCGCGGCCAGGGCGCCTCGACGATCACGATGCAGGTCGCACGCAACTTCTTCCTTTCCCGCGAAAAAACCTACAACCGCAAGCTCTACGAGATCCTGCTCTCGCTCAAGATCGAGCAGAACCTGAACAAGGACCAGATCCTCGAGCTCTACATCAACCAGATCTTCCTTGGCCAGCGCGCATACGGCTTTGCGGCGGCGGCTCGCGCCTATTATGGCAAGACGCTGGACGAGATCTCCCTGCCCGAGGCGGCCATGCTCGCCGGCCTGCCCAAGGCACCTTCCGCGTTCAACCCGATCGTCAACCCGGCGCGCGCCGCGGTGCGCCAGCAATACGTGCTGCGCCGCATGCTCGAGGCCGGCTTCATCGACGCCGCGCAATACAAGGACGCTCTCGCCTTTGCCACTCCCAGGCAGAGCCAGCGCGATACCGCCGCGGCACGCAAGCAGCAGGACATCACCGTGCCGGGCGACTATGTAGCCGAGATGGCGCGCCAGATCGCGGTCGAGCAGTTCGGCGACCAGGCTTACGAATTGGGCATCCGCATCACCACCACGATCACCCGCAAGGACCAGGAAGCAGCCTATGCCGCAGTGCGCCGCGGCGTCATCGACTATGACCGTCGCCACGGCTATCGCGGCCCCGAAGCCTTCGTCGAACTGCCGGCGGGCGAGGCGTCGGCGGAGCTGCTCGACGAAGCGCTCGGCGAGACCAGCGACCACGACGACCTGCTCGCCGCCGTGGTCCTGCAGGCCTCGGCGAAGGAGGTCGTCGCCTACCGCCGCGGCCAGGAAATCCGCATCACCGGCAGGGGCCTGTCCTTTGCCGCCCCCATGCTGGCCGCCAAGGCCCCGCAGGCGCGCCGCGTGCGCCGCGGCGCGATCGTCCGCGTGCGCAGCGTCAAGGACGGCTGGGAACTCGCCCAGCTGCCCGAGGTGCAGGCCGCCTTCCTCGCCCTCGACTCGAACACCGGCGCGGTGCGTGCGCTGATCGGCGGCTTCGACTTCAATCGCAACAAGTTCAACCATGTCACCCAAGCGGTGCGCCAGCCGGGCTCGAGCTTCAAGCCCTTCATCTTCTCGGCCGCGCTCGAGCGCGAGTTCGGGCCGGGCAGCGTGCTCGAGGACAACCCGCTCTACTATCCCGCCGGCGTCACCGGCAGCAAGGCCTGGGAGCCGAAGAACTACGACGGCCGCTATGCCGGCCCGATGACGCTGCGCGACGCGCTCGCCCGCTCCAAGAACATGGTGTCGATCCGCCTGCTGGAGCAGATCACCCCCGAGTACGCGCGCGACTTCCTCGGCCGCTTCGGTTTCGATCCGGCGCAGAACCCGCCCTACCTGACCATGGCGCTCGGCGCCGGCGCTGCCACGCCCTGGCAGATGGCGACCGGCTTCGCGGTGTTCGCCAACGGCGGCTACCGGATCGAGCCCTTCGTGATCAAGGAGATCTACGACGGCACCGGTCGCCTGATCGCACGCACCGATCCGCCGGTTGCAGGCCAGAGCGCACCGCGCGTGATCGACGAACGCAATGCCTGGCTGATGGACTCGATGATGCGCGACGTGGTGCAGCGCGGCACCGCGACCCGCGCCCGCAGCCTCAAGCGCGAGGACCTCGCCGGCAAGACCGGCACCACCAATGATTATGTCGACGCCTGGTTCTGCGGCTACCAGCCCGATCTGGTCGCGGTGTCATGGGTCGGTCACAGCCAACCGCGCAACCTCGGCAAGGGCGAGACCGGCGGCGCGGCGGCGCTGCCGATCTGGATCAACTACATGGCGGTCGCGCTCGAAGGCGTGCCGCAGGTCGAACGCCCGCTCCCCGACGGACTCAAGCAGGTGCAGAACGGCCTTGGCAGCCGGCAGGACTGGCTGTACGCGGAGTACAGCCCGCCCGCGCCGCCACCGGCCCCGGACTGGCTCAGGGAGATGTTCGCCGGCGACAGCGGCCCGGCGATGGAAGCCGAGTCCGAGGCCATCCCGCCCGGCCCCGCCCCCTTGACCCAGCCACTGCCTGCGCAAGCCCCCGCCCCGGTCGAGGAGCGCAGGCCGACTCCGATCCGGCGCTGACCCCTCCCCCACCGCACCGCTGCCCCGTAGGAGCGGCGGAAGCCGCGAACCGCAGTGCCTGGATCCACCACGCCGCCCCGTCATCGCGGGATTCGCGCCTTCCGGCGCTCCTACACCGAAACCACCGCGTTCCCGGAGGCCCGGTAGGAGCGGCGGAAGCCGCGAACCGCAGTGCCTGGAATCCACCACGCCGCCCCGTCACCGCAGGATTCGCGCCTTCCAGCGCTCCTACATCGAAACCACCGCACTCCCGGAGGCCCGGTAGGAGCGGCGGAAGCCGCGAACCGCCCTCTGCCGCATCCGGAGCGCGGCGTTCTTTGCGGCAGATGTGTCGCTCAGGCCGGCGGAGCCAACCGCACAGGCTCGCCGGCCTGCTCGGTCGCCAGCGCGGCGAGCATGTCCCACAGCTGTCGACCATCGCGGGTATTCACCCAGCCCCCGTCCTGCAGCCGGAAATGAAAGCCGCCCGATTTCGCCGCCACCCAGATCTCGCGCGCCGCCGTGTGGCGGTTGATGATCATCTTCGTGCCATTGTCGAACTCGAGCTCGAGTACCCCGCCCGGCTTCGGTTCGACGTCGAAATCGACGCCGCAGTCCTCGAGCGCCGCTTCGATGCGGGCCAACTCGGCCTCGGCGAGTGCGTTGAACGCTGACTCTTCCATGCTGACTCCTTCTGTTAGCATTCCGTTTTTTGCGAAGAACGGCGATGCGAGCCAAATTACCCGCGATCGCGCTTGCCTGCGCGCTGCTGTCGGCCTGCGGCATCAAGGGCCCGCTCTACCTGCCGGCACCTGGCACGACCACAGCGCCAGCGACGGGCGCCGATCATAGCAAACCCGTCCTGCCCCCGGATCTGATCAAGGACTCCCCGCTCGAATGAACACCCCCGCCTCCCGCTGGCCCGCTCCCACCCTCTTCGCGCGCGATGGCGCACTGTGGCTGGAAGACCTGCCGCTTGCCGAGATTGCCGCGCGTTTTGGCACCCCCACCTACGTCTATTCGCGCGGCGCGCTCGAATCCGCCTTCTCGGCGTGGACAGCGGCGCTCGCCGGCCGTCGTGCGCTGGTGTGCTACGCGGTCAAGGCCAACTCCAACCTCGGCATCCTGTCGGTGTTCGCCCGCCTTGGCGCGGGTTTCGATATCGTCTCCGGCGGTGAGCTGGCGCGCGTGCTGGCGGCCGGTGGCAGCGCCGGCAAGGTCGTGTTCTCAGGCGTCGGCAAGACCCGTGCCGAGATGCGCCAGGCGCTGCAGGCCGGCATCCGCTGCTTCAACGTCGAATCGGCCGCCGAGCTCGAGCACCTCGACAGCGTGGCGGGCGAGCTTGGCCTGAAGGCGCCGATCGCACTGCGCGTGAATCCCGACGTCGACCCGAAGACGCATCCGTACATCTCCACCGGCCTCAAGGGCAACAAGTTCGGCGTCGCCTTTGCCGACGCGCCGGCGCTTTACCGCCGCGCCGCGGCGCTGCCCAACCTGCGCATCTCCGGCGTCGCCTGCCACATCGGCTCGCAACTGCTCGACCGCGCACCGATCGCCGAAGCAGCGCTCAAGCTGCGCGACCTGGTGGAAGGCCTCGCGACCGACGGCATCGCGCTCGAGCACATCGATCTCGGCGGCGGCCTTGGCATCCGCTACCGCGACGAGACCCCGCCGCCGGTCGCCGACTACCTCGCCCCGCTGCTCGACGTATTCGCCGGTCGCAACGAAGAACTGTGCTTCGAGCCGGGCCGCTCGCTGGTCGGCAACGCCGGCCTGCTGCTGACCCGCATCGAATACCTCAAGCCGGGCGAAACCAAGAACTTCGCCATCGTCGACGCGGCGATGAACGACCTCGCCCGCCCCGCTCTCTACGACGCCTGGCACGAGGTGGTCGAAGTCGCTGCGCGCGCGCTCACCCCCACCACCTATGACGTGGTCGGCCCGATCTGCGAGAGCGGCGACTTCCTGGCCCGTCAGCGCAGCCTGGCGGTGGCCGAGGGCGATCTGCTCGCGATCCTGTCGGCGGGCGCCTATGGCATGACGATGAGTTCGAACTACAACACCCGCCCGCGCGCCGCCGAGGTCTTGGTCGATGGCGCCCGCGCCCATGTGGTGCGCGAGCGCGAGACCGTGGAAGAACTCTTCGCCCGCGAACGGCTGCCGGACTGAGGAGGAGCCTGCGCACAACGGCCGGGATGGGAGATGAGATGCGCGCTGTGGGCGGATCGATGACCGCGAGAAAAGTTCGCGGCTTCCGCCGCTCCTACAGGCAGCCACGGATCTCGACGGGCACCGCGGGAGCGACGCTCCCCGTAAGAGCGGCGGAAGCCGCGAATGATGCGGCGGCGACGCAGCAGCGCGGATTGTGCGGGCGCCGTGCTCGCGCCTTCCGGCGCTCCTACAGGAACCGGTAGCTGTAGGAGCGCCGGAAGGCGCGAAGTAGGCCGGCTCCGCCCCGATCAGCTCTCCGCCTCGGGCCGACGCACGCCGGCGTCGTACTCCTCGTAGAGCGCGCGACCAAACGCCTTCCATGCCCGCCCGCCATGCGTGTGCACGCCGATTTCCGCACTCTGGCGCATGTTCTGCAGCATCAGTTCGGAAAGTGCGAACAGCTCGCCAGTGAGCTTCTCCTGGCGCACCGGGCTGCGCAACAGCTTCATCATGCAGGCAGACGTGCAGCTCAAGGCCCGGCGCGCGAGTTCGCGCATGCGCGCCTGGTCCTGCCAGTCGATGCCGATTGCGATGCCGCGCTTGACGATCTCGCGCTCGAGTTCATCCGCCGTGCGCTCGTAATGCCCGAATCCACTCATTGTCCCTGTCGCCTGCACGCAGCCTGTACCGGGCCGCGCGCCAGTCATCCTGCAAAATGGAATCCATGGAGCATCCGCCCCACGGGAAGGCGGCCATTCTAGCGTGTCATCCACCGGGACTCGATCAGGAAAGTGACGTTATCCATCAAACACATCTTGCATCTCGGCCTGCTCGTCAGCGCCTTGCTGTCGTCGGCCTGGACAAGTGCAGCCAGCTCGACCCTGCCACCGGGTGTGCGCCTCGCGCTCGACAACGCCGGCATCCCGCCCACTGC
>JAKLLJ010000220.1 GCA_023150215.1 Thauera sp.
CCAGAAGCCCTCCATGCGGCAAGCAGACGTCACGCGCAATACGCTCGAAACCAGGATCTCCGTGCGCATCGATCTCGATGGCAGCGGACAGGGCAAGCTCGACACCGGTGTGCCTTTCCTCGATCACATGCTCGACCAGATCGTGCGCCATGGCCTCGTCGATCTCGACATTCATTGCGAGGGCGACACCCACATCGACGATCACCATACCGTCGAGGATGTCGGCATCACCCTCGGGCAGGCTTTCGCGAAGGCGGTCGGCGACAAGAAGGGCCTGCGCCGCTATGGCCACGCCTACGTGCCGCTCGACGAGGCGCTGTCGCGCGTGGTGGTGGATTTCTCCGGGCGTCCCGGGCTGCACTACTTCGTCGATTACACGCGGGCCCGCATCGGCAACTTCGATGTGGATCTGGTGCGCGAGTTCTTCCAGGGCTTCGTCAATCACGCCGGGGTCACGCTGCACATCGACAATCTGCGCGGCGACAACGCCCACCATCAGTGCGAGACGGTGTTCAAGGCCTTCGCCCGCGCGCTGCGCATGGCGGCCGAGCGCGACGAGCGTGCAGCCGGCACGGTGCCCTCGACCAAGGGCGCGCTCTGATCCATTCCTTCGCGCGGCTGCCGTGCGCGGCCGCCATCCTGTCGAAAAGCGAGTCAAGCCGATGACCACCGTGGCCATCATCGATTACGGCATGGGCAACCTGCGCTCGGTCGCCAAGGCGATCGAGCATGTGGCGCCCGGCCACGACGTCCTCGTCACCTCGGATCCGGCGCGGGTCGACGCCGCCGAGCGCGTCGTCTTCCCCGGCCAGGGCGCGATGCCCGACTGCATGCGCGAGCTCGATGCGCGCGGCCTGCGTCCGGCGGTGCTGGCTGCGGCGGCTGGCAAGCCCTTCCTCGGCATCTGCATCGGCCAGCAGATGCTTTTCCAGCATAGCGCCGAGGGCGACGTGCCCGGGCTCGGCGTCCTGCCGGGCGAGGTCGTGCGCTTTCCCGAGGATCGTATGCAGGCCGCCGACGGCAGCCTGCTCAAGGTGCCGCACATGGGCTGGAACGAGGTCTGGCAGTCGGCGCCGCATCCGATGTGGGACGGCATCCCCGACGGCGAGCGTTTCTACTTCGTGCACAGCTACTTCGTGACCCCGGCCGATCCCGCGCTGACTGCGGCTGCGACCGACTATGGCCTGCGCTTTACCAGTGCGGTAGCGCGGGCTAATATCTTCGCGGCCCAGTTCCACCCGGAAAAGAGCGCCGCTGCCGGCCTCCGGCTCCTTGCAAATTTCATCCGCTGGCAGCCCTGAGCGCCGGCGGCCCGTCTTTCGACTCCGCCCACTGAACTGATCCCCGTATGCTGCTGATCCCCGCCATCGACCTCAAGGACGGTCAATGTGTTCGCCTCAAACAGGGCGAGATGGACGACGCCACGGTGTTTTCCGAAGCGCCGGGCGCCATGGCGCGCCACTGGCTTGACGCCGGTGCTCGTCGCTTGCACCTGGTTGACCTCAACGGTGCTTTTGCCGGCAAGCCCAAGAACGGCCCCGCGATTCGCGCCATCACCGACGTGGTCGGCGAGGACATCCCGGTGCAACTCGGTGGCGGCATCCGTGATCTCGACACCATCGAGCACTACCTCGACAACGGCATCAGCTACGTCATCATCGGCACCGCCGCGGTCAAGAACCCCGGTTTCCTACACGACGCCTGCACCGCCTTCCCCGGGCACATCATCGTCGGCCTGGATGCCAAGGACGGCAAGGTGGCGGTCGATGGCTGGTCCAAGCTGACCGGTCACGACGTGGTCGATCTGGCGAAGAAGTTCGAGGACTACGGCGTCGAGTCGGTGATCTACACCGACATCGGGCGCGACGGCATGCTCTCGGGCGTGAATATCGAAGCCACCGTGCGCTTGGCGCGCGCGCTGCGCATTCCGGTGATCGCCAGTGGCGGCATCACCGACCTCCGCGACATCGACGCGCTGTGCGCGGTCGAAGGCGAGGGCATCATGGGCGCGATCACCGGCCGCGCGATTTACGAAGGCACGCTCGACTTCGCCGCCGCGCAGGCGCGTGCGGACGAGCTCAACGGTGTGGCCGAATGACCTTTTCCTGCGAGCGCCGCTGATGTTGGCCAAGCGCATCATCCCCTGCCTGGACGTGAAGTCCGGGCGCGTGGTCAAGGGCGTCAATTTCGTCGAGCTGCGCGATGCCGGCGATCCGGTCGAGATCGCCCGCCGCTACGACGAGCAGGGCGCCGACGAGATCACCTTCCTCGACATCACTGCCAGCTCCGACGACCGCGACATCATCCTGCATGTGGTCGAACAGGTTGCCGAGCAGGTCTTCATTCCGCTCACCGTCGGCGGCGGCGTGCGCGTGGTCGAGGACGTGCGCCGGCTGCTTAACGCCGGAGCGGACAAGGTCAGCATGAACACCGCGGCGGTGAACAACCCGCAACTGGTGCATGATGCTTCGAGCAAGGTCGGCAGCCAGTGCATCGTGGTGGCGATCGACGCCAAGCAGACCGCGCCCGGCAAGTGGGAGGTTTTCACCCACGGTGGCCGCAACAACACCGGGCTCGACGCGATCGAGTGGGCGCGCAGGGTGGCCGCGCTCGGCGCGGGAGAGATCCTGCTCACCAGCATGGATCGCGACGGCACGAGGAACGGCTTCGATCTCGCGCTCACGCGCGCGGTGTCCGACGCGGTGCGTATCCCGGTGATCGCCAGTGGCGGGGTCGGCACGCTCGAGCATCTGGCCGAAGGGGTGTCCGAAGGTCGCGCCGATGCGGTGCTCGCGGCGAGCATCTTCCATTTCGGGCAGCACACCGTGCGCGAGGCCAAGGAGCTCATGCGCGCGCGCGGCATCGAGGTGCGACTGTGAATTCGCGCTGGCTCAACGAGATCAAGTGGGACGAGCAGGGTCTGGTGCCCGTGATCGCGCAGGAGGCATCCTCCGGTGACGTGCTGATGTTCGCCTGGATGAACCGCGAGGCGCTTCAGCGCACCGCCGAAACCGGCGAGGCCATCTACTGGTCACGTTCGCGGCGCAAGCTGTGGCACAAGGGCGAGGAGTCCGGTCATGTGCAAAAGGTGCTCGACATCCGCATCGACTGCGACAACGACGTCGTGCTGCTGAAGATCGAGCAGGTGGGTGACATCGCCTGCCACACCGGGCGCCACAGCTGCTTCTTCCAGAAGTATTTCGCCGACGGCCGCTGGGAGGCCGTTGAACCGGTTTTGAAAGACCCGCAGGAGATCTACAAATGATCGATATCGAAGTACTGCGTCGCGTGGCCGATACCCTGGCTGCGCGCAAGAAGGCCGATCCGGATTCCTCCTACGTCTCCAGCCTGTATCAGAAAGGCACCGACACGATCTGCAAGAAGGTCGCCGAGGAAGCCGCCGAGACCATCATGGCGGCCAAGGACAAGGACATGCTGCACTTGGTGTGGGAGGTCACCGACCTCTGGTTCCATTCCATGGTGCTGCTCGCCCACCACGGCCTGTCGGTGGAAGACGTGCTCGCCGAGTTCCGCCGCCGTGAGGGCGTGTCCGGCATCGACGAGAAGAAGTCGCGTACCGCCGAGGGCTCGCGCGCATGAGCGACTGCCTCTTCTGCCGCATTGTGCGTGGCGAGATCCCTGCGAAGAAGGTCTACGAAGACGAGCATGTGTTCGCCTTTCACGACATCCACCCGGTCGCGCCGGTGCACGTGCTCGTGGTGCCCAAGGTGCACGTCGACTCGATGGCGCACCTCGATCGGGAACACGAGGTGGCGATGGGGCGTCTGATGGTGGCGGCAGGACAAATCGCGCGCGCGCAGGGCTGCACTGACGGCTTTCGCAGCATCGTGAACACCGGAAGGGTGGGGCTGCAGGAGGTGTATCATCTGCACCTTCACATTCTGGGCGGCCCCGATCCCCTGCCGCCCATGTTGAAGCGTTAAGGAGAGCGGTATGGGTTCTTTCAGCATCTGGCACTGGCTGATCGTGCTGGTCATCGTCCTCTTGGTGTTCGGCACCAAGAAGTTGCGCAACATCGGCTCCGATCTTGGTGGCGCGGTGAAGGGCTTCAAGGAAGGCGTGAAGGAGGGTGATGCCTCCAGTTCCGGCGATGCCTCGCAGCAAAAGATCGTCCAGGGGCAGACCATAGAAGGCGAGGCGCGCGAGAAGGTCGACCAGAACCGGTCCTGAGCGACGCGTCTCGATCCACCACGGGGGCGCCCTGACCGGAGCGCCCCTTCGTTTTACGGCGGGCCGACGGTGGCCCCTGTCTCGAGCGAGCACACATGTTCGACTTCGGCTTTTCGGAACTCGTGGTGATCGGCATCGTGATGCTGATCGTGGTCGGGCCCGAGCGCCTGCCCAAGGTCGCACGCACGGCGGGTCATCTGCTCGGGCGCGTGCAGCGCTACGTCTCGGATGTGAAGTCCGACATCCAGCGCGAGATGCAGCTCGAAGAGCTCAAGAAGCTGCAGGAGCAGGTCCGCCAGCAGGCGCAGGAAATCGAGTCGTCCGTGCGCTCCGGTGTGGCGGGCGTCGAGTCCGGCGTCGGGCAGACCGTGGACGAGGTGCGCTCGATCCTGCCCGATTCAGCACGTCCGGCGGCAACTCCCGTGCCGCCATCCGTTGCGGCGCCATCCTCGGCCACCGTGGCGCCGGCAACCCCGGGGGGTGAAGGCGGCGCTCCGGCGGGGACGGTGCGCGATGCCACGGCGCCTCAGCGCGAACCCGGGCTCGAGGCCGCGCCGCGCGTCGAGCTCAACGCCGACAAGGCCAAGGCATGAGCGAACAACAGGAAACCTTTCTCGCCCATCTGATCGAGCTGCGCGATCGCCTGATCCGCGCCCTGCTCGCGATCGTGATCGTCTTCGTCTGCCTGATGCCGTGGGCCGGTGACATCTACGACATCCTCGCCAAGCCGATGATGGATACGCTGCCCGCGGGCACCAACATGATCGCCACCGGCGTGGTCACGCCCTTCTTCGTGCCGGTCAAGGTCACCATGATGGTGGCCTTCGTGTTGGCCTTGCCCTGGGTGCTGTTCCAGGCCTGGGCCTTCATCGCACCCGGCCTCTACGCACACGAGAAGCGCCTCGCCTTGCCCTTGGTGCTGGGCAGCACGCTGCTGTTCCTGCTTGGCATGGCTTTCTGCTATTTCTTCGTGTTCGGCACGGTGTTCAAGTTCATCGCCGAATTCGCGCCCAAGAGCATCGTGCCGGCGCCCGACATCGAGCAATACCTGTCCTTCGTGATGTCGATGTTCATCGCCTTCGGCGTCACTTTCGAAGTGCCGGTGGCGGTGATCCTGATGGTCAAGGCCGGCATCGTCGATGTCGCCAAGCTGCGCGAGTCGCGCCCTTACGTGATCGTCGGCGCCTTTGTGGTCGCCGCCATCGTCACCCCGCCGGATGTGGTCTCGCAGTTCATGCTGGCCGTGCCGATGTGCCTGCTCTACGAGCTTGGCATCGTGCTCGCGGGCATGCTGTCCAGGCCTTCCCCTCAGCAGGAGGCCGCCGGCGAGACGGTACAGCAGCTCGCCGGGCCGGCTGCTGCGGATGGCGAGGGCGAGCCCCGCTGAGTGCCGCGGGCCGCGTCGGTCGGTGCCTCAGCGCGCGGCGGGCGGGATCGGGCGGCGGCCCACTTCCACCTCGAGGTCGAGCGCCTCGGCGCCGCGCCGCACCCTGAACACCGCACGCTTGCCGGGTGAGAGCGCCGCGACCATGTCGAGCATCGCGCGCGGGTCGCGCACGCTCTCGCCGTCGAGCGCGACCAGAACGTCGCCCGGACGCACGCCCGCCCGATCTGCCGGGCTGCCGCGCAGTACGCCGGCGATGAGCGCGCCG
>JAKLLJ010000221.1 GCA_023150215.1 Thauera sp.
GCCTCGAGAAGCGCGAACTCGACATCGCCGAGGGGACGGTCAAGGTTCACGTCAAGCATGTCCTGCGCAAGCTCGAGTTGCGCTCGCGGGTCGAGGCGGCGGTGTGGGCCGTGGAACACATGCGCGGCTGAACGGCCAGGTGCCGGGCGGGGGCATTGCCGTCATGGTCTTGCGCCGGCGCGCCGGGTGCTTGTTGAGATGCGTTCGCAGGTTGACCCCGGTCAACAATTCTCCGTTGTCGCTGGAGTGTAATGGCGGCTGCTAAAACCGCTGGATCATTCTTGGCTTCATCCGTATCCCCGCGCGCGGCGAACGCCCGCCGAAGCTTTCTCTTCGGACGCACGCGCGCAGTCGAACCCGCACTTCGCCCGCCCTGGGGGCTGGACGAGGACGATTTCGTCGCGCGTTGCACGCGCTGCGATCGCTGCATCGAGTCCTGTCCGACCGGCATCCTGCTGCGCATGGACGGCGGCTTCCCCGGGGTCGATTTCAGTCGTGGCGAATGCACCTTCTGTGCCGAGTGCGTCGTCGTGTGCGAGCCACGTGCCCTCGTCCGTGACGATGCCGGCGCCGCGCCCTGGGCGCGGGTCGCGGTGATCGGAGAGGCCTGCCTCGCGGCGCGCGGTGTGGAATGTCGCGTCTGCGGCGAGTCCTGTCCCGCGGCTGCGATCCGATTCCGTCCCCGCCTCGGCGGCGTCGCCTTTCCGGAACTCGATGCGGCGGCGTGCACTGCCTGCGGTGCCTGCATCGGACCGTGCCCGACGCGTGCGATCGACACGCGCGCACGCAATCACCTCCCGATGGAGAGCGAAACATGAATATTGCAAGTCTGGTCGTGCGGGCCTTTCCCGCGGACTTCCCTGAAATCGTCGAGGGCCTGAAGAAGGTCCCCGGGGTCGAGCTGCACGGGCAGTCCGCCGAGAAGGGCAATATCGTCATCACCATCGAGGACGGCGCGGGCTGGTCGGTCACCGACTCGATCCTCACGGTGAACCTGCTGCCCAAGGTGCAGGGCCTGACGATCGCCTACGAATACACCGATGAAGGTCTGGAATTGACGGAGGTCTGACATGAGCATGAATCGACGCGAATTCATCAAGAACAACGCCATCGCCGCGGCAGCCGCGACGGCCGGCATCGGCATCCCGGTGGTCGCCGAGGCGCAGCAGGCCGGCGCGGGCAGCACCAAGGTGCGCTGGGACAAGGCCGCCTGCCGTTTCTGCGGCACCGGCTGTTCGGTGCTGGTGGGCGTGCAGGAAGGGCGCATCGTCGCCACCCAGGGTGACCCCGACTCGCCGGTCAACCGCGGCCTGAACTGCATCAAGGGCTACTTCCTGTCCAAGATCATGTATGGCGAGGACCGCCTCACTAAGCCGCTGCTGCGCATGAAGAACGGCCAGTACGACAAGAACGGCGAATTCACGCCGATCTCGTGGGAGCAGGCCTTCGACATCATGGAGCAGAAGTGGAAGAAGGCGATCAAGGAGCACGGCGCTGATTCCGTCGCCATGTTCGGCTCCGGCCAATGGACGGTTTGGGAAGGCTATGCCGCCTCCAAGCTGATGAAGGCGGGCTTCCGCACCAATAATCTCGACCCCAACGCGCGCCACTGCATGGCTTCGGCGGTGGCCGGCTTCATGCGTACCTTCGGCATCGACGAGCCGATGGGCTGCTACGACGACATCGAGAACACCGACACCGTGGTGCTGTGGGGCTCGAACATGGCCGAGATGCACCCCATCCTGTGGAGCCGCATCACCGACCGTCGGCTGTCCAAGGAAGGCTGCCAGGTGCACGTGCTGTCGACCTTCGAGCATCGTTCGTACGAGCTCGCCGACAACCCGATGATCTTCGTGCCGCAGACCGACCTGGCGATCCTCAACTTCATCTGCAACTACATCATCCAAAACGGCAAGGTGAACAAGGCCTTCGTCGAGCGCAACGTCAAGTTCAAAATCGGCGAGGGTGACATCGGTTTCGGCCTGCGCCCCAACCACCCGCTCGAGACCAAGGCCGCCAGCAACGGTTACCCGGGTGCCGACGGCAAGCCCAAGGGCGACACCGGCGCGGCCAAGGACTGCAGCTTCGACGACTTCGCCAAGTTCGTCTCGGAATACACCCTGGAGAAGGTCTCCAAGCTCTCCGGCGTGCCGGAAGAGCGCCTGCTCAAGCTCGCCGAGCAGTACGCCGATCCCAGCCGCAAGGTGACCTCGTTCTGGACCATGGGCTTCAACCAGCACACCCGCGGCACCTGGGTGAACAACATGATCTACAACGTCCACCTGCTGGTGGGCAAGATCTCCGAGCCCGGCAACAGCCCGTTCTCGCTCACCGGCCAGCCCTCGGCCTGCGGCACCGCGCGCGAGGTCGGCACCTTCGCCCACCGCCTGCCGGCCGACATGGTGGTGATGAACCCGATGCACCGCGCGCTCAGCGAGGAGATCTGGAAGCTGCCCGAAGGCACGATCTCGCCCAAGATCGGCTACCACGCGGTGGCGCAGAGTCGCGCGCTCAAGGACGGCAAGATCAAGTGCTACTGGACCTCGACCACCAACAACATGCAGGCGGGCCCCAACGTCAATGACGAGATCTACCCGGGCTGGCGCAATCCCGAAGCCTTCGTGGTGGTCTCGGACGTGTACCCGACCGTGTCGGCGCTGTCGGCCGACCTGATCCTGCCGTGCGCGATGTGGGCCGAGAAGGAAGGTGCCTTCGGCAACGCCGAGCGTCGTACCCAGTTCTGGCGCCAGCAGGTGTCGGCGCCGGGCGAGGCCAAGTCCGACCTGTGGCAGTACGTCCAGTTCGCGAAGCGCTTCAAGGTCGAGGACGTGTGGCCGGAGGAGCTCATCGCCAAGAAGCCCGAGTACCGCGGCAAGACGCTGTACGACGTGCTCTACGCCAACGGCCAGGTCGACAAGTTCCCGCTCGAGGATGTGGAAAAGGCCAACGGCCACGCCTGGGCCGGCTACATGAACGACGAGTCGAAGGAGCTCGGCTACTACCTGCAGAAGGGGCTGTTCGAGGAATACGCCGCTTTCGGTCGCGGCCACGCCCACGATCTGGCCTACTTCGACGTCTATCACAAGGCGCGCGGCCTGCGCTGGCCGGTCGTCGACAACAAGGAAACGCTGTGGCGCTTCCGCGAGGGCTATGACCCGTACGTGAAGGCGGGCGAGGGCGTGAAGTTCTACGGCTACAAGGACAACAAGGCGATCATGTTCGCGCTGCCCTACCAGGATCCGCCCGAGATGCCCGATGCCGAGTTCGACATGTGGCTGTGTACCGGCCGCGTGCTGGAGCACTGGCACACCGGCTCGATGACCCGGCGCGTGCCCGAGCTGCACCGCTCGGTGCCCGAGGCGCAGATCTTCATGCACCCCGAGGACGCCCAGAAACGCGGCCTGCAGCGCGGCATGGCGGTCAAGGTGTCGTCGCGGCGCGGCGAGATCGTCGCCCGCCTCGAGACCCGCGGCCGCAACAAGCCGCCGGTCGGGCTGATCTTCGTGCCCTTCTTCGATGAAGGCCGCCTGGTCAACAAGCTCACGCTCGATGCCACCTGCCCGATCTCGAAAGAGACCGACTACAAGAAGTGCGCGGTCAAGGTGGTGAAGGCCTAATCAACAGGAGGCGCAAGCCCTGCACCCCGCCGATCGGGGGGACAGCTGCGGGTGCGGGTTTGCGATGACCATGAACGACAAGGTGCAACCGACCGGACATGCTGCAGCCAGCGCGCCGCCAGCGCGCCGCCGCTTCCTCAAGGATGTGGCGGGCGTCGCCGGCGGCGCGGGCCTGCTCGCGCTCGGTGCCGGGCTGTACGCGAAGCAGGCGTCGGCGCTGCCGGCCACTGCGATTCGTCCGCCCGGCGCACTCCCCGAAGACGATTTCCTCGCGGCCTGCGTGCGCTGCGGCCTGTGCGTGCGTGACTGCCCCTACAAGACCCTCAAGCTGGCCGAGCTCGGCGACCGGGTGGCGACCGGCACGCCGTATTTCGAGGCGCGCGACATCCCCTGCGAGATGTGCGAGGACATCCCCTGTGTGGTGGCCTGTCCGACCGGCGCGCTCGACCGCACGCTGGTCGACATCACCAAGGCGAAGATGGGGCTGGCGGTGCTCATCGACCAGGAGAACTGCCTCAACTTCCTCGGGCTGCGCTGCGACGTGTGCTACCGGGTGTGCCCGGTCATCGACCAGGCGATTACCCTCGAGCGCATCCACAACCCGCGCTCCGACCGTCACGCGATGCTGCTGCCGACCGTGCACTCCGAGCACTGCACCGGCTGCGGCAAGTGCGAGAAGGCCTGCGTGCTGCCGGGCGAGTCGGCGATCAAGGTGCTGCCGATCAAGCTGGCGCAGGGCTCGAAGGCCGAGCACTACCTGCGCAGCTGGGAAGAGAAGGAGGCCGCCGGCAGGTCGCTGATCGGCGACCAGGTCGAGCTGCCGGTGCGCGGTCTCGAAGGCAAGGCCTACGGCGACACCCGTGTCGGTCCCGCCGACCTGCCCCAGGTGCCCGATCAGGCGCCGGCCTACGCACCCGCGAAACCGGCGGGCGGCGGTCTCGATTCGGGGTGGAAGCCATGAGCGCGCACGTGAACGCCGGCGCTGCGCCGGAATGCCAGGTCCCGCCCACCAGCGTGCGTGGCGCCGCACTGCGCGGCGTGGTGGCGCGCCCGGGGCGCGAGGCGGTGGAAGCCAAGGGCTGGCTGCGGGCGCACAAGTGGCTGTTGTTGCGGCGCGCGTCCCAGCTCGGCATCCTCGCACTGTTCCTCGCCGGGCCGTGGCTGGGGTGGTGGATCGTCAAGGGCAACCTGTCGTCCAGCCTCACCCTCGGCGTGCTGCCGCTCACCGACCCCTTCCTGGTCGCGCAGCAGCTCGTCGCCGGGCACTGGCCCTACCAGGAGTCCCTGCTCGGGGCCGGGATCGTGCTCGCCTTCTACCTGCTCTTCGGCGGGCGGCTGTTCTGCGCGTGGGTGTGTCCGGTCAACCTCGTCACCGACGCCGCCGCCTGGCTGCGCCGGCGGCTGGGGCTCAAGGGCGGCAAGACGCCTGCCGGCAGCACGCGCTACTGGCTGCTCGGCTTCGTGCTGGTGATCGCCGCGGCGACGGGCTCGCTGGCCTGGGAGTGGGTGAATCCGGTGTCGATGTTCCACCGCGGCCTGATCTTCGGCTTCGGGCTGGCCTGGGGCATCGTCGGCGGCATCTTCCTCTACGATCTGCTCATCGCGCCGCGCGGCTGGTGCGGCCATCTGTGCCCGCAGGGGGCCTTCTATGCGCTGCTCGGGCGGGCCTCCGTCGTCAAGGTCGCGGCCGACAAGCGCAGCGCGTGCAACGACTGCATGGACTGCTTCGCCGTGTGCCCAGAGCCGCAGGTCATCCGGCCGGCGCTCAAGGGCGTGGGCCAGGACCATCCCCTCATTCTGGATGCCGACTGCACCACCTGCGGACGCTGCGTGGATGTGTGCGGCAAGGACGTCTTCCGCATTACGACCCGATTCAACAGGAGCGAGTGATGAAAAAACAAACCCGAAATTTGGTGCTCGCGCTCGTCGCCGCTGTCGGCTTCGGTGCCATGGTGCCGCCCGCGGCGATGGCGCAGGCGGTGAAGAGCATTCGCGGCGCCGACGTGGCCGAGCAGGAGCTGCAGGTCGGCAACTACAAGCCGATTCCCGACCAGGCGCCGATCGAGCGCGACTACGTGCAGCAACCGCCGCTGATCCCGCACAAGGTGGAGGGCTACGAGGTCACGATCAACTTCAACAAGTGCATGGACTGCCGCGCCTGGAGCCGCTACAAGGAGTCGGGCGCCACCAAGGTCAGCCTGACCCACTTCAAG
>JAKLLJ010000222.1 GCA_023150215.1 Thauera sp.
ATCAGGGCGAGGTCGACGACGAGTCCTGGCCCAAGGCCGGCGGAATCGATGTCGACTGCAGTTTCTGCCATGCGGCCAGTTGCACCGCGTTGCCGAGCGGCACGGGTTTGCCGGCCCTCGACCTCGTGATTGCGACAACTCATGGGGACGCCCAAGTGTGGCCCCTTGCCGGGCATTTCTCGGAACCAGAGCGCCCCAAGTGGCGACACCCTGCCTGATCGGCAGGGCGGTCGCCTTCATTCCCTCTTGATGTTCCTACCGCTTTGAGCGGTAGCGTCACGCGTCCATTGCGATCGGTCCGATCGCCCTCTGCCGATTCCCCGTGTCTTTACATCAACGGAGAATTGGATGTTTCAGCAACTTCGTCTCAAATGGCTGCCTGGGGCTGCTGCTCGGACTCGCGGCCAGCGGGGCGTGGGCGCAAGCCGCGTCCCCTGCATCGCCTGTCGTAACGACGCTCAGGCAGGCGTTCGACGCCGCGTGGGCGCGTCAGCCCGAGGCGCAGTCGCTCGACATGCGCCGGGCGGCTGCGCTGGCGCGACGCGTGAGCGTCGACCGCTGGTCGGCCGAGCCGCCGGCGCTCGAAGTGTCGGGCAAGACCGACCAACTCCACCGCAACGACGGCAGCCGCGAATACGAGATCGGCCTCGCTGTGCCGCTGTGGTTGCCCGGCGAACGCGCATCGACCGCAGCCCTTGCCGATGCCGAAGTGCGTGCGAGTACGAGCCGCACGCTTGCGGCACAACTGCGCACGGCCGCCGGGGTGCGGGCCGCGTACTGGGATTGGCAGCGTGCGCGGGTCGACGTCCTGGTCGCCCGCGAGCGGCTTGCCAGCGCCCGCGAACTCGCGGTGGATGTATCGAAACGGGTTCGGGCCGGCGATCTCGCACGCGCCGACCAGCATCAGGCGGACGGAGCGCTGGCGACCGCCGAAGCGTCGCTCGCCGAAGCCAGCGGCGCGCTCGCGGGTGCGGAACAGCAGTTGCGCGCCCTGACAGGCATGACACCAGCGCTTGCCGCGGAAGGACTTTCCGTGGCCGAAGCCGAACCCGCCCCCGCCGCCCCCCCTGTCGCCCTGGGGGCGGGGCATCCGGCCATCGCCGAGCTGCGCGATCGGGCGGAGCTGGCACAGCGCAGCATGACTCTCGCCGGGATTCAGGGGCGCGCCAATCCCGAGCTGAACCTGGCGACGACGCGTGAGCGCGGTGCATCCGGCGAATCCTGGCAACAGACGGTGACGATCGGCGTACGCATTCCCTTCGGATCCGACTCCCGCAACCGCGCCCGTGTTGCCAGCGCCAGCGCCGAGGCGATCGAAGCCGAAACCCAGCTGAGGCTGGAACGCGAACGCCTGACGGCCGAAGTGGATACGGCGCGCGTCCGCGTCGAATCGGCGCGCACCCTGGTCGCCTCCGCCGAACAGCGCGCGCAGTTGGCCCGCGAGTCGCGCGGCTTCTTCCAGAAGGCGTTCCGCCTCGGCGAAACCGATCTACCGACCCGCCTGCGCATCGAACTCGAAGCCACGGAAGCCGAGCGCCAGGTGGCGCGCACCCGCATCGAACTGGCCGCGGCCGTGTCCGCGCTGCGGCAGGCCATGGGCCTTCTTCCCGAATGAACACCAGGAACCCGAACATGAAAGCTTCCCTTACCCTGGCGGCGTGGAGCCTTGCCGCCGTCCTTGCGGGTGTCACGCCCCAGGCCCTGGCCGGTGAAGGCCACGACCACGGCGACGCCCCGGCACCCGTGGCCGGGCCGATGCTGCCGCGATTCACCGCCGTTTCGGAGCTCTTTGAGCTGGTCGGCGTGGTCGACGGCAAGAACATCACCCTCTATCTCGACCGCTTCGCCGACAACAGCCCAGTCAAGGACGCAACGCTGGAGCTGCAACTCGACGGCAAGGCGATTTCCGTCGAGCCCCATGCCGAGGGCGAATTCGAAGCCACGCTGCAGGAAGCACTCAAGCCGGGGGTCGTCTCCGTGACCGCCACCGTCGTTGCCGGACAAGACGCGGACCTTCTTGCGGGCGAGCTGGATCTGCACGAACAAGCCGCCGAGGTGCACGACGAATCGGCCGGGCCAGGCTTGCAATCTTACGCAGGATGGCTCGGCGCCGGCGTTCTCGTGATCGGACTGGTCGGCTGGGCCGCGCTGCGCAAGGGAAACGCCCGCAACCGTTCGGCCGGAGGTGTCGCATGAAACCGGGAATCCTGCTGGTCATGCTGTGCCTCGTTACGGCAAGTGCATCGTGGAACGCATTCGCTGGCGACGGGCACGATCACGGCGACGAAGGCTCCGCGCCCGTCGGCGGCAACGGTCCGCGACGCTTGCCCGACGGCAGCGTATTCCTGCCCAAGCCGGCACAACGGCAGATCGGCGTGCGCACGCTGGTCACGGAAGCGGGGGAGCTGCCCCGCACCGTGGCGCTCGCCGGCAAAGTGGTGATGGACCCCAACGCGGGCGGAAAAGTGCAGGCGCTGGTCGCCGGCCGCCTCGAAGCCGGGCCGCGCGGCTTGCCCGGAGTCGGGCAGACCGTGAAGAAGGGCGAGGTGCTGGCGTATGTCGTGCCGTCGGCGGGGCAGATCGAACGCTCGAACCAGATGGCGCAGCTCGCCGAGTTGCAGGCCGCCAAAGTGCTCGCGGAGAAGCGCGTGGCGCGGCTGAAGGAGCTCGCCGACACGGTGCCGCGCAAGGAGATCGAAGCGGCCGAGAGCGAACTCACGAGTCTCGCGGCCCGCGCGACGGCGGTGGGTGCGGGGCTCAGCAATCGCGATGCGCTCGTGGCGCCCGTCGCGGGCGTCATCGCGTCGAGCAACGCCGTCGCCGGTCAGGTCGTCGATGCGCGCGAACTGGTGTTTGAAATCGTCGATCCGAAGCGCCTGCGCGTCGAGGCGCTGGCCTACGATGCCGACACCGCCATCGATGTGGCCGGCGCGAGCGTTGCGGTGGGCGAGCAACGAGTGAGGCTCGACTTCCTCGGCGCGGCGCGCAGTCTGCGCGAGCAGGCGCTGCCGCTCGCTTTCGGTGCCGCGGGCGATTCCCTGGCGCGTTTCGCTGTCGGGCAACCGGTCGAGGTGTTCGTGCAGACGCGCAGCACGCTGCAGGGCGTGAGCGTCCCTGCAGGATCGGTGCTGAAGAACCCGGCGAACCAGATCATCGTGTGGGTCAAGACCGCGCCGGAACGCTTCGAGCCGCGCACCGTCACCATCGCCCCGCTCGATGGGGCGAACGTCGCCGTGACGTCGGGCCTCGCGGCCGGGGAGCGTGTCGCCACGAACGCGGCAACCCTGATCAACCAGATCCGCTGACGGGGAGCCTGACCGATGTTCAAATGGCTACTCGACAACAGTCTGGGCAACCGGCTGCTGGTGATCATCGCCAGCCTGGTGCTGATGGCCTACGGCGCGTTCACGCTCACACGCACGCCCGTGGACGTGTTCCCGGACCTCAACAAGCCGACGGTCACGATCATGACCGAATCCGGCGGCATGGCGGCGGAGGAGGTCGAACAGCTCATCACCTTCCCGCTCGAAACGACAATGAACGGGCTACCCGGGGTGGAGTCGGTGCGCTCCATCTCCAGCGCGGGGCTGTCCTTCGTCTATGTGACCTTCGAGTGGAGCACGGAGATTTTCCGCGCCCGGCAGATGGTGTCGGAGCGCCTGTCGGCGATGGAGGAAGGCCTGCCGGCGGACGTGATTCCGCGCATGGGGCCGATTAGCTCCGTGATGGGCGAGATCATGCAGATCGCGATCCCGATCGATACCGCTAAGATCTCGCCGATGCAGGTGCGCGAATACGCTGACTGGGTGCTGCGTCCGCGTCTCATGGCCATCCCCGGTATTGCGCAGGTCATCCCGATCGGCGGAGAAGTGCGGCAGTTCCAGGTGCAGCCAGATACGCGGCGCATGGCGGAACTCGGCATTTCGCTGGAACAGATGGAAGCGGCGATCCGCGGCTTTTCGTCGAACACCTCGGGCGGCTTCCTCGAACTCACCGGGCGTGAATACCTGATCCGCAACCTCGGACGCACCTCGAGCCTGGAGGATCTGAAGAATCTCGCGATCACGGCACGCGACGGTCAGCCGATCCTGCTGCGCCAGATTGCCTCCGTGACGTTCGCACCGGCGCTGCGCCGCGGCGATGCGGGTTTCGAGGGCAAACCGGCAGTCATTCTCGGTATCCAGAAGCAGCCGACCGCGGACACCATTCACCTCACCCGCTCGATCGAGGCCGCGCTCGACGAGATGAAGAAATCGCTGCCCGCCGGCATGGAAGCGCCGCAGGTTACGTTCCGGCAGGCGAGCTTCATCGAGGCCTCGATCGGCACGCTGCAGGGCAAGCTGATTGGCGCCTCGGTGTTCGTCGCGGCGATCCTGTTCTTCTTCCTCGGCACGCTGCGCCCGACGGTGATCGCGCTCACCGCGATCCCGGTGTCGATCTTCATGACGGCGCTGGTGTTCAAGTATTTCGGTCTGTCGATCAACACGATGACGCTCGGGGGGCTGGCGATTGCGATCGGCGGCCTGGTCGACGACGCGGTGGTGGGCGTCGAGAACGTGTTGCGCCGGCTGAAGGAGGATCGCGCGAAGCATCATGACCATCGCCTGCACCCGATCGAACTCGTGGCTCATGCAACGATGGAGGTGCGCTCGGCCATCCTCTACGCGACGATCATCATCGTGCTGGTGTTCCTGCCGTTGTTCGCGCTGCCCGGGATGGAGGGGCGGCTGTTCGTGCCGCTCGGCGTGGCATTCATCGTCTCGACGTTGGCATCGCTGGTCGTTTCGGTAACGGTGACCCCGGTCCTGTCCTTCTATCTGCTGCCGCGCATGAAGTCCCTCGACCATGGCGACACGCGCGTACTTGCCTGGCTCAAGGCGCGCTATCGCAACGGTCTGCAGGCCGTCCTCGAGCGGCCCAGGGCGGCCGTGTTCGCCGGCACAGTCGCGGTGATCGTCGCGGCCGCCGCCGTGCCCTTCTTTCCGACCACGTTTCTGCCGCCCTTCAACGAAGGCACCCTGCTGATCGGCATGCGGCTCAACCCGGGGGTGACGCTCGCCGAGTCCACCGCGCTTGCGCAACAGGCGGAGGTGCTGGTGAAACAGGTGCCGGAGGTCACGCACGTTGGTCGTCGCAGCGGACGTGCGGAACTCGATGAACATGCTGAAGGCGTGCACGTCAGCGAGCTCGATGTCGGGCTCAAGCCGGCGTCAGAACTCACCCGTTCGATGGGGGAGATCGCCGCCGACATCCGCGCCCGGCTCGTGAACCTGCCCGCTGCGATCGCGATCGGCCAGCCGATCTCACACCGCATCGACCACATGCTCTCGGGCGTGCGTTCGCAGATCGCGATCAAGATCTTCGGCGAGGATCTCGACACGCTGCGGGGGCAGGCCGATGCGCTGCGGGCGCGGCTGGCCGGCATCCCCGGACTCGCGGATCTGGAAATCGAGAAGCAAGTGCTCGCGCCGCAGATCAAGGTGCGCATCGACTATGCCGCAGCGGCCCGCTATG
The DNA here is from genome assembly GCA_023150215.1 of Thauera sp. Classification (GTDB taxonomy): domain Bacteria; phylum Pseudomonadota; class Gammaproteobacteria; order Burkholderiales; family Rhodocyclaceae; genus Thauera. The sequence goes on from JAKLLJ010000222.1 coordinate 5,515, forward strand.
GCGTGCCGGCACCGCAGATCCTGGCCGCGCTGCAGAACCTCGTCGAGGGCGAGAAAGTCACCCAGATCGTCGAAGGTGGAAGGCGTTTCGCGCTGGTCGTGCGCCTGCCCGAATCGGCGCGTTCGGTCGAGGGGCTCGCGCAGATCCTCATCGAAACGCCCACCGGCCACGTCCCGTTGTCGAAACTCGCGTCGATCGAGGATGGCGACGGGCCGAACCAGGTCAGCCGCGAAGACGGCAAGCGCCGTGTCGTGGTCAGTGCCAATGTGCGTGGGCGCGACCTGGGCTCGTTCGTCGCCGAAGCCCAGAAGGCACT
>JAKLLJ010000223.1 GCA_023150215.1 Thauera sp.
GTGCAAGCTTTCGGGCTTCCTGCCCCTGCGCCTGTGGACCATGTTCTACACCACCGTCATGCGCGGCGTGCCCGACCTGGTCATGATGCTGTTGGTGTTCTACGGCGGTCAGCTGCTGCTCAACGTCGTCATCGACCATTTCGGCTGGGACTTCATCGAGATCGATCCCTTCGCGGCCGGTGTGCTGACGATCGGCCTCATCTTCGGGGCCTATTTCACCGAGACCTTCCGCGGCGCCTTTCTTGCGGTGTCCGCAGGACAGCTCGAAGCAGGGCGCGCCTACGGCATGACCGGGTGGCAAGTGTTTCGCCGCATCCTTTTCCCGCAGATGCTGCGCTTCGCGCTGCCCGGCATCGGCAACAACTGGCTCGTGCTGCTCAAGAGCACTGCCATCGTGTCGATGATCGGCCTCTCCGACATGACCCGCATCGCCGATCAGGCCGGGCGCTCGACGCACCAGCCCTTTACCTTCTACCTTGCAGTGTGCGTGCTCTACCTCGCGATGACCGCGCTGTCGAGCTACGGCCTGGGCGTGCTGATGAAGCGCTACAGCGCCGGCGTGCGCGAGACCCAGGTCTGAGGGCGGGAAACGAACATGGAACTCTTCGACGTTCAAATCATCACCGGCAACCTACCCGAGTTCTGGCGTGGCCTGTGGATGACGATCGAACTCACCGGCTACGCGCTGCTGTTCGGCTTCCTTGCGGCGATCCCGCTCGCGGTGATGCGGCTGTCGGCGAACCCCTTCGTGTCGACGCCGGTCGCGGCCTATACCTATTTCTTTCGCGGCACGCCGATGCTGGTGCAGTTGCTGCTGATCTATTACGGCGCCTCGCAGTGGGCGTGGATGCGCGCGGCCTGGGAGGCCGGGCATCCGCTGTGGACCTGGTTCCGCGAACCCTATTTCTGCGCGCTGCTCGCCTTCGGCCTCAACACCTGCGCCTACACCGTCGAGATCCTCGCCGGCAGCATGCGCAACACGCCGCACGGCGAGCTCGAGGCTGCGCGCGCGATGGGCATGAGCCGCATGAAGGCGCTGCAGCGCATCGTGATCCCGTCGGCGCTGCGGCGCATGATCCCGTCCTACAGCAACGAGGTCATCCTGATGCTGCAGGGCTCGGCGATCGCCAGCGCGGTCACCCTGGTCGACCTGACCGGGGCCGCGCGCAACGTCTATTCCCGCCATTTCGCGCCTTTCGAGGCTTTCGTCTTCGTCGGCCTGCTCTACCTCGTGCTGACCTTCATGCTCGTGGGCCTGTTCAAGCTCGCCGAACGGCGCTGGCTCGGGCACCTGGCGCCACGCAAGGCCGGCCAGGGCAGGCAAGCATGATCGACTCCACCGTGACCGCTGTGCGGGCGTGCGGCCGGTCGCCGTACTCCCAGCGCCCGAGGGCGTGATGAACACCGTGATGCCAGAGAACAACAACATGAACGAAAAGGCCACTGTCGAGCAGGTCCGCGTCGAGGACCTGCACAAATCCTACGGCGACCACGAGGTGCTCAAGGGGGTCTCGCTCACCGCAAACGCCGGCGACGTGATCAGCATCATCGGCTCGTCGGGCTCGGGCAAGAGCACCTGGTTGCGTTGCATCAACTTTCTCGAGTGCCCGACTGCAGGCCGCATCGTGGTCGGTGGCAAGGAGGTCGAGTTGGTGCGCAACCGCAAGGGCGACCTGATCGTCAAGGACGCACGCCAGCTGCAGCAGATCCGCACCCGCCTGTCGATGGTGTTCCAGCATTTCAACCTGTGGAGCCACATGTCGGTGCTGGAGAACGTCATCGAGGCGCCGGTGCATGTGCTCGGACTCTCGAAGGCGGAGGCGCGCGAGCGCGCCGAGCGTTACCTCGAGCGGGTCGGCGTGTGGAAATTCCGCGACAGCTATCCGGCGCACCTGTCGGGAGGCCAGCAACAGCGCGTTGCGATCGCGCGCGCACTGGCGATGGAGCCCTCGGTGCTGCTGTTCGACGAGCCAACTTCGGCGCTCGACCCAGAACTCGTCGGTGAAGTGCTCAAGGTGATGCGCTCGCTAGCCGAGGAGGGCCGCACGATGATGGTGGTGACGCACGAGATGGGCTTCGCACGCGAGGTGTCGAACCACGTGATCTTCGTCCATCAGGGCCGTGTGGAGGAGGAGGGCAGGCCGCGGGAAGTGCTCGTGCGTCCGCACAGCGAACGCCTGCAGCAGTTCCTGTCCGGCAACCTGAAGTAGGCATCGGCCTGTCCTGCACGGCCGGCCTGCCGCGCACGCTCGCTCAGCGGTAATGCCGGTGCATGCGCATCAGTGTGCTCTTGCCGAACAGGCTTTCGACCAGATCCACCGCCAGCTCGGCGGTGATGTTGCGGTGGTCCAGCGCCGGGTTGAGCTCGACGATGTCGAGCGAGGCCAGGCAGCCGGTGTCGGCGATCATCTCCATGCACAGCTCGGCCTCGCGATAGGTCGGTCCGCCGCGAACGGTGGTGCCGACGCCGGGCGCGATCGTCGGATCCAGGAAATCGACGTCGAGGCTGACATGCAGGTGGGTATCGTCGTCCACCCCGACGAGCGCCTGCTCCATGGTGGTGCGCATGCCGATCTCGTCGATGTAGCGCATGTCGAAGACCTCGACCTTCAACTCGTGCAGGAAGCGCTTCTCGCCTTCGTCGACGCTACGGATGCCGATCTGGCGGATCTGGTCGGGCGTGATCGCGGGCACCACGCCACCGATGCGGGTCAGGGCCTCGGGACCGTAGCCGCACAGGCAGGCGACCGGCATGCCGTGGATGTTGCCCGACGGCGTCATGGTCGCCGTGTTGAGGTCGGCGTGCGCATCGAACCACAGCACACGCAGCTTGCGCCCGTGCTCGCGGCAGTGGCGCGCGACCGCGCTGATCGAGCCGATGGCGAGAGAGTGGTCGCCGCCGAGCATGACCGGCAGGCGCCCCTCGGCGAGCTCGGCATACACCGCGGCATGCACCGCGCGGTTCCATTCCGCGACTTCGGCAAGGTGGCGAAACCCGTCGACCGCGGGCAGTTCCGGGTTGGACGGCCCGGAGAGATTGCCGCAATCGCGCACGTCCGCACCGAAGGCAGCGATCGCACGGCCGAGGCCGGCCACGCGCATCGCCTCCGGTCCCATGCTGGCACCGCGCACTCCGGCGCCCACGTCGGTGGGTGCGCCGATCAGACTGACGTTGAGATTTTCCATGTGCGCAAGATTACCGCAGGCGCTGTTCATCCGGCAGCACCGGCGCGGTGTCGGCCTTCACCTCGGGCCATTGCGCCGGGATTGACGCCAGGGCGGCGAAGCGTGATTCTTGCGCCTTTTTTCGGCGATGGATCACCTGGTGCGCGTCGGGTGGCGCGCGTCGGCGGTCTCGTGCAATCGACTGGTGGGGCACAGGTCCCACGGGAGCATTCATGATCCAGCTTCCTTTTCACCTCCGGCGGCCAGGCGTGCGCCGATGAAGCGCGCCCATGCCAACGGCCTGCTGCTGGTGGCCGCGCTGATCTGGGGGACTGCCTTCGTCGCCCAGCAGACCGGCATGCGCGACGTGGGGCCGTTCGTCTTCACCGGCTCGCGCTTCCTGTTCGGCGCGGTGATCGTGGCGCCACTCGCGTTCTGGGAGCTGCGCCGCCTCGGCCGACGCGGGGTCTTCATGGACCTGCGCGATCTGCTCGCCTCGGCGGTGCTGGGCGGGGTGCTGTTCCTCGGCGCAGCGCTGCAACAGATCGGCATCATGAGCACAACGGTCAGCAATGCCGGCTTCCTCACCGCGCTCTACGTGCCACTGGTGCCGATCGCGGGGGCGCTGCTGCTGCGCGAACGTTCGCACTGGTCGGTGTGGCCGACCAGCCTGGGCTGCCTCGCCGGCACCTACCTGCTCGGCGGTGGCAGCCTCTCCGCGCTGTCCGTGGGCGACCTGTGGGTGATCGCCAGCGCGCTGTTCTGGGCGGCCCACGTCATGCTGGTGGGCCGGGTGGCGGCACGCAAGGGGGCGTCGGTGACGGTCGCGATGCTGCAGTTCGTGGTCGTCGGCGTGCTGGGCGTGGCCGTCGGACTGGCCGTGGAGGACGTCTCCGTGGGCGCGCTCGAGCGCGCGCTGCCATCGATCGCCTACGCCGGCATCCTGTCCGTGGGAGTGGGCTTCACCCTGCAGGTGGTCGCACAGCGCCATACCCCGGCTGCCGACGCCGCGATCCTGCTCAGCTGCGAGACGCTGTTCGCCGCGCTCGCCGGACACCTGGCACTGGGCGAAACGATGACCCCCGCGCAGATGAGCGGCGGGGGCCTGATCTTCGCCTGCGTGCTGGCGGTACAGATCCTGCCCTTGTGGCGGGCGCAGCGCAGACTCGCGGCGAGCGCGGGCTGACTCAGTCGGCGCCGCTTGCCGGAGCGGGCAGGCGGCGCAGCCAGACTGCGATCACGGCCGTCACGAGCACGCAAGCGCCCACCAGGGTGGCGACGCCGGGCCACTGCCAGGCGCTCCAGGCCGTGCCGGCAAGGCTGCCGAGCACGCTCGCGCCGAGATAGTAGCTCGCCAGGTAAAGGGCGGAGGCGAGTGCCCGACGTTCGCCGGCACGGCGGCCCACCCAGCCGCTCGCCAGCGCATGGGCGGCGAAGAAGCCGAAGGTGAACACGCCCACGCCCGCAATCACCAACCACAGCGGCTGCGCCAGCGTGAGCGCGAGCCCGCCGCCCATCACGGCGACCATCGGCCACAGCACCTTGCGCCGCCCGTGGCGGTCGGCCAGGCGTCCGCTCAGGGCCGAGGCCCAGGTGCCGACCAGATAGAGCAGGAAAATCGCACCGATCGCACTCTGGCCAAGCTCGTAAGGTGCGCCCAGCAGGCGGAAGCCGAGGAAGTTGTACAGGCCGACGAAGCCGCCCATGGCCACGAAGGCGACCAGGAAGAGCGCGGGCAGGCCCGGGTCGCGGTAGATCGCCAGGGTGTCGGCGGCGATGCGTGCAGGGGTCGCGGCACGCGCCCGGAAGTTCTGCGAGGCGGGCAGGCGCTGCCAGAACACCAGCGCCGACAGCAGTCCGAGTACGCCGATCACGCCCAGCGCAAGCCGCCACGACCCCCAATCGGTGAGCAGCGCGGCAACGAAGCGCCCGCTCATGCCACCCAGTGCGTTGCCGGCGATGTACAAGCCCATCGCGCGTGCCTGGGCACCCGGTGCAATTTCCTCGCCGATGTAGGCCATCGCCGCCGCGGGCAGGCCGGCCACCGCCGCGCCGAGCAGGGCGCGCAACACCAGCATCGAAGCGAAGTCCGGTGCGAAGGCAGTGGCGAACGCAAGCACGGCAGCGAGCGCCAGCGAGGCCTTCATCACCCACTGCCGGCCAAGGCGATCGGCGAGTACGCTGCCGGGGATCAGCATCAGCGCAAGCCCGGCGGCGGTCGCCGACACCGTCAGGCTCGCGCTCGCCGCGCCCACGCCAAACTCCGCCGCGAGCAAGGGCAGCAAGGGCTGGGTGCTGTACACCATGGCGAAGGTGGCGAAGCCACCGACGAACATCGCGAGGTTGGCGCGCCGATAGCCGGACGTGCCGGCTTCGAGCAGAGTGGGCGAAGCGGAGGCGGGGACGGCGGACATGGGGATTTGCGCTGCCGGAATCAGGGCCGGTCGGTGCGATCGGGTGGCGAGGATCTTAGGTTGGCAGCACGACTAGCGTCCAATATATTCGAGACTCTTGATTGATATATTGGACAGCATGATGGAGCTCAGGCACTTGCGTTATTTCGTCGCCGTCGCCGAGGAGCTGAACTTCACCCGTGCCGCGGCCCGCCTGCATATCGGCCAGCCGCCGCTGTCGATGCAGATCCGCGATCTGGAGCAGG
>JAKLLJ010000224.1 GCA_023150215.1 Thauera sp.
CGAGGCGGTGACGCGCGAGGCGGTGACGCGCGAGGCGGTGACGCGCGAGGCGGTGACGCGCGAGGCGGTGACGCGCGAGGCGGTGACGCGCGGGGATCCACCATCCGTACGCGATGTTCGCGTGGTGATGGTTTCGGCTTGCGACGTGCGCGGGCCGGCCTAGCCGATCAGCGCGCCGGTGAGGCTGGAGAGGGTGTCGCCGAAGGCGGTGGTCAGGATCACCAGGATCGGCATGCCGTGGCAGAAGGCGAGCACGGCACGGCGGATGCGCGGGTGGGCCTCGTGCAGTTCGAGGAAGTAGGTGCATACCAGGCGCAGCTTGACCGCCATCACCAGCGACACCACCACGGCAACGCCCAGGCCGGCGCCGTCGGCGCTGCCGATCCCGGCGCCGCCCACGCTGAGCAGCACCAGCATCAGCCAGGCCAGATCGATCTTGCGTTCGGGGCTCATCGGGCGCTCCTCATCCGAGCAGGTAGAACAACGGAAAGATCATCAGCCAGATCATGTCGGTGACGTGCCAGTAGCAGGCGAAGGCCTCCAGGCCGCTGTGCTCCTCGACCGTATAGGCGCCCAGGCCAGTGCGCGCGATCACCCACAGCATGCCGAGCAGGCCCCAGAACACATGCACCAGGTGGGTGAAGGTCAGGTAGTAGTAGCTGACGATGAATACCCCGGCGCTGCCGTCGAGGCCGAGCGCGAAGTTGCGTTGCAGCTCGAAGATCTTGATCGCCGGATAGCCGAGCCCGAACACGAAGCCGGCCACCATCCAGCGCACGCATGCGCCACGCTGGCCACGGCGCATCGCGTGGAGGGCGCGCGCCACGCACCAGCCGCTGGTGAGCAGCATCAGCGTATAGCCGGTGCCGGCCAGCAGCGAGAGCTGTTCCGGCCCATTGTGGAAGGCCTCGGGATGGTGGGCGCGGGCGACGAAAAACACCGCGAACAGCAAGGCGAATTCGGTGATCTCGCAGAAGATCCCCACCCACATCGCCTTGCTGCCGGGAATGCGGCCGGCGGGCGCGGGGGCGGTTCCGAGTTCGGGCGCCGGCGCGGGGGTAGGGAGGGAAAGGGGCACGGCCAGGGTCACGGGAGCGGAGCGGCATCGAGCCGCATGGAAGGGGTCCGAATCTTCATGCTGCCACCCCCCGCTCATCTTTCCCTTGATTCTGCTCAGATGGGGCGACACGCCAAAATCAGCGGGGGCTTTCATCCGCCGTCGGCACGACCCCGCCGACGCCGAGCGGTGCGATAATTGCCGCCCCCGCGTCCAGGAGGCTCACATGAGCAGGATTTTCTTCCGTCTGCTGCTGGCGCTGGCCATCGTGTCGCCTGCGCTCGTCCAGGCGGAGACCGTCGGCCACGTCGATACCGCGTTCAAGTTCATCGGCCGCAACCACCAGGTGGTGGTCGAGGCCTTCGACGACCCGCGCGTAGAGGGCGTGGCGTGCTACGTGTCGCGCGCCCGCACCGGCGGTATCAAGGGGTCGCTCGGGCTGGCCGAAGACACCGCCGACGCCTCGGTTGCCTGCCGTCAGGTCGGCGAAATCAGTTTCAGCGGCCCGCTGCGCGAGCAGGAGGAGGTGTTCTCGCAGAGTGCCTCGATCCTGTTCAAGAAGGTGCGCATCGTGCGCATGGTCGACGCGAAGCGCAACACGCTGGTCTATCTCGTCTACAGCGACAAGCTGATCGAGGGCAGCCCGCAGAACAACGTGACTGCGGTGCCGGTCCCGCCGTCCATCCCCATCCCGCTGCGCTGATCCGGCGTCGCGTCCCTGCGCGCTCCTCCGCCTCCGGGCGGAGCGGGCGCGCCTATTACTTTTTGCCGATCATGAATTCGACCCCCACTGCCAACCCCGCCCTTCGTTTCCTGTCCGAAACCAGCCTCGTCGTGCAGATCGGCATCGGCCTCGTCTGCGGCATCGCCGTCGCGCTGCTGGCACCCGAGCTCGCACGCTCGACCGCGCTGCTCGGTGACATCTTCATCGGCGCACTCAAGGCGGTGGCGCCGGTGCTGGTGTTCGTGCTGGTCGCCGCGGCGGTCGCCGCGCACCGCCGCGGCACCGACACCCACATCCGCCCGGTGTTGACGCTCTACCTGGTCGGCACCTTCGGCGCCGCGCTGGTGGCGGTGCTCGCCAGCTTTGCGTTTCCGACCACGCTGGTGCTCGACGCGCCCCAGGTTGCCGGCACGCCGCCGGGCGGCATCGTCGGCGTGCTCAAGAACCTGGTGCTGAATGTGGTCTCGAACCCGGTGAAGGCGCTGATGGAGGCCAACTTCATCGGCATCCTGGCGTGGGCGATCGGCCTCGGCGCGGCGCTGCGCCACGCCAGCCCGACGACGCGGGCGATGCTCGCCGACGTCGCCGAGGCGGTGTCGAAGATCGTGCGCGTGGTGATCCGCTTCGCACCGCTCGGCATCTTCGGCCTGGTCGGCGCCACGCTCACCGAATCCGGGCTGGGTGCGCTGCTCGGCTACGGGCAGTTGTTGCTGGTGATCGTCGGCAGCATGCTGTTCGTCGCCCTCGTGCTCAACCCGCTGCTGGTGTTCTGGAAGACGCGCCGCAACCCCTTCCCGCTGGTGTTCACCTGCCTGCGCGAGAGTGGCATGACCGCCTTCTTCACGCGCAGCTCGGCGGCCAACATCCCGGTCAATCTCGAACTGTGCCGTCGCCTCGACCTGCACCAGGACACCTATTCGATCTCGATTCCGCTCGGCGCCACCATCAACATGGCCGGCGCGGCGATCACGATCGCGGTGATGAGCCTGGCTGCGGCACATACGCTGGGCATTGCGGTCGATCTGCCGACCGCGCTGCTGCTGTCGGTGGTGTCGGCGCTCGGTGCCTGCGGCGCTTCGGGGGTGGCGGGCGGCTCGCTGCTGCTGATCCCGATGGCGTGCAACCTGTTCGGCATCCCCACCGACGTGGCGATGCAGGTGGTGGCGATCGGCTTCATCATCGGAGTGGTGCAGGACTCGGTGGAAACCGCGCTCAACTCCTCGACCGACGTGCTGTTTACCGCGGCCGCGTGTCGCGCGGCGCAAGCGCGTCAGGGCTGATCGAAGCCGGCGCGGCGGGAGGGCGAGGCCCGCGCCCGCAATCGGTGCGGGCTCAATCGTCAGCGCCGCGCGCGAGGCGGCGCGCGAGTGCCACGACCGCGGCCGGCACGCCCGGCGCCGGCTTCAGCGGTGCGGTGGCGAGCGCGTCGATCAGGCGTGCAACCAAGCCTTCCTGCGGCAGGCTGACACCGTAATGCAGCACCACGCCGGCGCGGAACACCGCCAGGGTGGGGAAATTGTCCACATCGAGATCACCGACCAGTTCGGCATCGTCCTCGACATCGGCCCAGGCGAACACGATGGCGGGCCGCCCATCGGCCAGGCGCTGCAGCACCGGGCGGAATTCGCGGCAGGTGCCGCACCATTCGGCGCACAGGGCGACGACCTGGAGTGGCGAGTCGTGGGCCGGCGCTTGCGCGGCAAGGCGTTGGATCGGGGCGAGGCGGGAGGGTGTCGAGTTCATCGGTCGGGCTTGGCCGGCCGCGCTCGAGGCTCAGGCCGGGGAAACTTCCAGCATGCTGCATTTGGTGATGCCGAATTCGGTCTCGACCAGCAGCGGGTAGGCGGCGCCGCCGAAGCGGCCGGAATTCGAGATGTTATAGCCGATCACGTTCCCCGGCACGCGCCCGATGCGAACTCGTCGGCCGATGCGGAAGCCGGCGTCGATCGCGTGACGGATCGCGCGCGCGGCGGTGTCAAGGGCAGTGCGTGCGGTTCGGGCATCGCGCCGGCCTTCGAATACGGTGAGTGAGCGGGTGTACATGGTCTCCTCCTGCAGGGCGGTACGGGGAATACCTCATATGTTCCGTTGACGTTAACGTTAATTAAGCGCCGAATCAAGGGCAGTTTTCAGTGCCGCAGGCAGGGCTGCAGCGGTCAGCGCACGGCGGAGTTGGTCTTGCGGGGCGGCACGAAGCTCACCTTGTGCGCCACCACCGCGTCGCGCATCTTCGCCACATGCGGACGCAGTGCGCCGATGACGTGCATCTCGCAGCGCTTGCAGTCGAACTTCAGCGTCAGGGTCTCGTCGCCATTGACCAGCTGCATCGGGTCGGGGCGGATGCCTTTCACTTCCTTCGGGCACAGGTTGAAGCTGTAGCGCAGGCAGTGCTTGGTGATCATCAGCGAGACGTCGTCGCGTTCCGCGTTGGCTTCAAACGCGGCGTCGATCAGCTTGACGCCGTGCCTCGCGTAGAAGGCGCGCGCCTGGTCGTTCGACACGTTGGCAAGGTAGCTGAGCGCGTCCTGAGGGTAGGGCACCGGCGGCTCGACGGCGGCAGCGCGTGGCGGGCGCGCATGGGCTTCGAGCCGGGCAGCTTCGAGTCGTTCGACCGCATCGCGGCGCAGGGCGTTGAGCTGGCTGGCGGGCAGGAAGGGGGCGGCAGCCAGGTCGAGCGTGAGCTCGCCGAGGCTGAAGATGGTGTTGCCGAGCTTGGCGAGGTGCTCGCGCAGGGTGGCCAGTGCGCGCTCGGCGTTCTGTGCGGCCTCGAAGGCGGCGGCGAGCGTGGCGGTGGCGCCGATGCCGTCCTCGTCGGTCAGGGTCAGCGCGAAGCCGTCGGCGGTGGTGGTGAAGCGCGCATCGACGCGGATGCGGCGCTCGGCGGACTTCTTCTCGAGCGCGCGCTCGAACTCATGGTCGTGGTTGCGGAATAGCGAGGTGCCGGGGACCAGGTCGGCGGGTAGCGGATCGGCGGGGAAGATGCGATCGATGCCTTCGCCGCCGCCGTCGGCCTCGGCGCGATTGACGCGCAGGCCGGTGAGCTCGCCCTTGGGGTCGTACCAGGTGAGGCCGTCGGCGTTGTGGATCGGCGCCACGCGCTCGACGTCGAAGAACTTGTGCCCCTTGGTGTCGATCTTCTTCACGCGGCCGATCGGCTCGCCGACGAACTTGGGCGACTCGAAGGCCTCGATGCCGTGGCGGCGGTCGTTGGTGAAGTAGTCGGTGTAGCCCCGGTTGAAGGTCTTGTCGGCCTGCGGGGTGAAGAAGAAGGTGGTGCGCCCGCTCGAGGCGCGACGGTAAGCCGGGCCGTCGGCGTCGGGGCGCGCGAGGATCTCGTCGATCAGGCTGCGGTAGTGCGCGGTGATGTTCTTGACGTAGGAGAGGTCCTTGTAGCGGCCCTCGATCTTGAACGAACTCACGCCCGCCGCGGCGAGCGCGCGCAGGTTGGCGCTCTGGTTGTTGTCCTTCATCGACAGCATGTGCTGGTTGCGGGCGACGGTGTTGCCATCCTTGTCCTGGAGGTCGTAGGGCAGGCGGCAGGCCTGCGAGCACTCGCCGCGGTTGGCGCTGCGCCCGGTGTGGGCGTGGCTGATGTAGCACTGGCCGGAAAAGGCCACGCACAGCGCGCCGTGCACGAAGTATTCGAGCTGGCAGGTGGTGGCCGCGGCGATCTTCCTGACTTCATTCAGCGACAGCTCGCGCGCGAGCACGATCTGCGAGAAGCCGACGTCCTGCAGGAAGCGTGCCTTGCTCGCGTCGCGGATGTCGGTCTGGGTGCTGGCGTGGAGCTGGATCGGCGGCAGGTCGAGCTCGAGCAGGCCCATGTCCTGCACGATCAGCGCATCGACGCCGGCATCGAAAAGTTGCCAGATCAGCTTGCGCGCCGGCTCGATCTCGTGGTCGAAGAGAATGGTGTTGGTGGCGACGAAGACTTCGGCGTGGAAGCGGTGGGCGTGCTGCACCAGGCGGGCGATGTCCGCGACCGAGTTGTCCGCGGACGAGCGCGCGCCGAAGGCCGGACCGCCGATGTACACCGCGTCC
>JAKLLJ010000225.1 GCA_023150215.1 Thauera sp.
GAAGCACGACCGGGTGTGGGTGTGCCGCCGCGTCGACGTCGCCCGCCACTGGATCGAACGCCACCCGTACCAGAAATGAACCTACCCGGTGCGCGCCTTCCGGTGCCATGCAGGAGCGGCGGCAGCCGCGAAGAGGGCGTTGCGGCGATCGACCCGCCCGCCGACGACCCGCGCGCCCGGTTCGCGCCTGCCGGCGCTCCTACAGGAAACCTGCCGCTTTCGCCTCTGTGCACCTGATTCGCGCCTTCCGGCGCTCCTACATGAAACCACACACCTTCGACGGCGCTGTAGGAGCGGCGGAAGCCGCGAACATCCGCGCTCCGGCCGGCAGCCGGTCGGGGCGACGTGCCCGCATCGCGGCTGGCGTCGCGCCTGCGGAATGCGCTGATCGAAGCCGAGCTCGGCGAGCAATCGATATGGAACGAATCGCCGGTTGCGGAGCGGGCGAGGGGTTTTTGTGTCCGCATGCATCCTCGCACCGATAACCAGAAGCCGCCTCGGCGGCGATGGAGACAGCCATGGAAAGCGAAAAGATCGACCTCAAGATTCATCACATGGATCCCAGCCTCTACAACTCGGATCTTGCGCCGCTGCCGCCGGAGCAGCGCAAGTGGGGCTGGTTCGAGATCTTCAACGTATGGTCCAACGACATCCAGAGCCTGTTCGGCTACACGCTGGCGGCCACCCTGTTCATCTCCTACGGTCTCAACGGCTGGACGGTGTTCGCCGGCATCATCCTCGCCGGCGTCATCGTCAATGTGCTGGTCAACCTCACCGGCAAGCCGGGCGTGAAGTACGGCATCCCGTATCCGGTCATCGCGCGTGCCTCGATGGGTGTGCGCGGCGCCAACTTCCCGGCGCTCATCCGCGGCATCGTCGCGATCTTCTGGTACGGCGTGCAGACCTACTTCGCCTCCACTGCGCTGGCGCTGCTGTTCAATGCCTTGCTGGATAATCCGGGCGGGGGCACCTTCCTCGGCATGAACGCGATCGACTGGGTGTCCTACGCGATCGTCTGCGTGTTCCAGCTCGGCCTGTTCCTGCGCGGTTTCGAGTGGATCACCCACTTCCTGAACTGGGCCGGCCCGCTGGTCTACCTGGTGATGATCGCGCTGCTCGGGGTGATCTGGTACAAGGCCGGCGGCGGCCTGATCAATGAGCTCGGCCACATCTTCGACGGTCGCGGCGAGCATCCGGGTGGCCCGGTCGCGGCCTTCGCCGCGGTGGTCGGCACCATGGTGGCCTACTTCGCCGCAGTGGTGATCAACTACGGCGACTTCTCGCGTTTCGTGAAGAGCGAGTCGCACATGAAGTGGGGCAACTTCCTCGGCCTGCCCGTCAGCCTGGCCTTCTTCTCCTTCCTCGCGCTGTTCATCACCGCCGGCACTGCGGTGCTGTTCGGCGAGATCGTCACCAACCCGGCCGAGATGGTGGCCAAGGTGGACAATCTGGCGCTGACCATCATCGCCGCGCTCACCTTCTTCGCCGCCACGGTCGGCATCAACCTGGTCGCCAACTTCATTCCGGCCGCCTTCGGCCTCGCCAATCTCGCTCCGGCGAAGATCAGTGCACGCACCGGTGGCATCATCACTGCGGTGATCTCCTTCTTCATCGGCGGTCTGTGGGTGGCGCTGATCAGCCACATCGGCATCGCCGGCTTCGTCGACACCCTGGGCGCGGTGCTGGCGCCGCTGTATGGCATCGTGGTTGTGGACTACTACCTGGTGCGCAAGCAGAGGCTGAACGTGCAGGACCTGTTCTCCGCCGAGCCCGGCTCCACCTATTATTTCGATAAGGGCTGGAATACGCGCGCGCTGGTGGCATTCTCGGTGGCCTCGGTGTTTTCGGTGGCCTCGGTGTGGACGCCGGCGCTGTCGGCGTGGGCGGGTGTCTCGTGGATGTTCGGCGCGCTCTTCGGTGCCGTGCTGCATCTGGTGCTGATGCGTCGCGGCGTGCCGCTGGTCGCGGCCCGGGCGGCCTGAGCGGGGCGCCCGGCTGCGCGCGGCGGATGTCCTTCAAGACGGCGGCCGCATGATCCGGCTCGTCGTGCCAGGCGCATAATCGGTGTCGCACTGTCAGTCGCCGCAGTCCTCCGCGGCGGCATTCTTCAGACCGCGGCCCCCGCCAGGGGCGCCGCGGCGTTCATTTGGAGGACCGATGCCTACATCCGGCTCGCCACGTCTCGCCCTGTTTGCGCTCGCCCTGCTCGCCCTGATCTGGGGCTACAACTGGGTGGTCATGAAGCAGGTCATCCAGTACGTCGATCCCTTCGACTTCTCCGCCATCCGCACCTTGCTGGGTGCCGCCTCGCTGTTCCTCGTGCTGCTGGTGTTGCGCCGGCCGCTGGCCGTGGCGGCGGCAAGACAGGTGGCGCTGCTCGGTGTGCTGCAGACCGCCGCCTTCACCGCGTTGATCCAGTGGGCGCTGGTCGCCGGTGGCGCCGGCAAGACCGCGGTGCTGGTGTATACGATGCCGTTCTGGATGATCCCGATGGCGTGGTGGTGGCTTGGTGAGCGCGTGCGTGGCCTGCAATGGCTCGCGATCGCGGTGGCCGGTAGCGGCCTGGTGCTGGTGCTGGAGCCGTGGGCGATGGGCGGCAGCGTGTTCAGCAACCTGCTCGCGGTGGCCGGTGGGGTGACCTGGGCGGCGTCCGCCATCGTTGCCAAGCGCATGCGCCGCGACCACGACTTCGACCTGCTCGCGCTCACCGCCTGGCAAATGCTGTTCGGCGCGGTTGCGCTGTGTGGGGTCGCGCTGCTGCATCCGTCGCGTCCGATCGACCCCACGCCCTACTTCTGGGGGGCGCTGGTCTTCAACGCGGTGTTCGCCACCGGGCTCGCGTGGCTGCTGTGGCTGTATGTGTTGCAGCGCCTGTCCACCGGCGTTGCCGGCCTGTCTTCGCTGGGCGTGCCCATGGTGGGCGCGCTCGCGGGCTGGATCGAGCTCGGCGAGCGCCCGACGCCGACCGAATTCGCCGGCATGGCGCTGATCGTCGGCGCGCTCGCGCTGGTCAGCCTGTGGGCGCTGTGGCAGGCACGGCGCGGAACGTCTAGCCGGCCAGGCTGAGGATCAGGTCGGGGATCTGGCTCAGCGGCACGACACGATCGACGCCGCCGAGACGGATCGCCTCCTTGGGCATGCCGAACACCACGCAGCTCGATTCGTCCTCGGCGATCGTGCTCGAACCGGCGTCGTGCATTTCCTTGAGCCCGCGCGCGCCGTCGTCGCCCATGCCGGTCATGATCACGCCGACGGCGTTCTTGCCGGCGAACTTGGCGCACGAGCGGAAGAGCACGTCCACAGAAGGACGGTGGCGGTTGATCAGCGGACCGTCGCGCACTTCGACCTTGTACTGCGCACCGTTGCGCGCCAGCATCATGTGGCGCCCGCCCGGCGCGATCAGCGCGCGTCCGGGCATCACCCGGTCGCCGTCCTTCGCCTCGCGCACCTCGATCGCGCACAGGCCGTCGAGACGCTCGGCAAACATCGCCGTGAAGCGCTCCGGCATGTGCTGGACGATCACGATGCCGGGGCTGGTCGCCGGCAGGCGGGTGAGCACGGCCTCGAGAGCCTGGGTGCCGCCGGTCGAGGTGCCGATCGCAACGATGCGTTCGGTGGTGCGGACCATGTTCGAGCCGCTGCCGAGCCCGGCGGGAATCATCGCGTCGGCGTCGAGCCGGGGGCGCGGCGCGAACGGCGCCGCGCCGCGCGCACCGAGGCGGGCCATGTTGGCGCGTGCCGCCGAGCGCACGGCCTGCACCACATCGTTGGTGCTGTCCTCGAGAAACTGTTTCACGCCCATCTTCGGCTTGGTGATGATGGTGAAGGCGCCCGAGGACAGCGCCTGCATGGTCGCTGCCGCGCCCGTCTCGGCGAGCGAGGAACAGATCACCACCGGGGTCGGCCGCTCGGTCATGATCTTCTTCAGGAAGGTCAGCCCGTCCATGCGCGGCATTTCGATGTCGAGCACGATCACATCGGGCCACTGGCGTTGCATGTGGCTGATCGCGAACACCGGGTCGGACGCAGCACCGATCACCTCGATGTCGGGCTCGCGCTCGAGCAGGGTGCGCACGGTCTGGCGCACCACTGCCGAGTCATCGACGATCATGACCTTGATCCGGGTGCTCATCGCAGGCCCTCTCTCGCCATCGGCGCGCGGCTGCGTGCCACCGCGGCGTGCAGGGAGGAAGACTTCGCCTCGTGGCAGGCCGGGCGGCAGTAAAGCGTTGGCCGGACGGCGCGCAAGGCGTCGGTGATGCCGCTCAGGGTTTCCGAATGACCGACGATGAAGGCGCCGTCGTCGAGCAGATGCGGCACCATGTTCTCGACCACCTTGCGCTTGGTGTCGTTGTCGAAATAGATCATCACGTTGCGCAGGAAGATCACGTCGAATTGACCGAGGCCGCGGGTCTCCTGTGCGATCAGGTTGATCTGGCGAAAGCTCACCCGCTCGCGCAGCTTCGGGTTGACGAGGAAGTTGCCGTCCTGGGCGCGCACACCCTTGAGGCAGTATTTCTTCATCAGCTCGGGCGGAATGCCGCGGCCGCGCTCCATGGGGTAGAGCCCCGCCTGGGCGCGCTCGAGCACGGTGAGGCTGATGTCGGAGGCGATCACTTCCCAGTTGGCGGACTGGCCGAGGGTCTCGGCCAGCACCATGGCGATCGTGTACGGTTCCTCGCCGCTGGACGATGCGCCGCTCCACACCCGAAAGGGTCGCCCGCGGCGCAGGGCGGCGAAGTCGCGCAGGAAGTCGAAGTGCGCAGGCTCGCGGAAGAAGTAGGTCTCGTTGGTGGTTAGCAGATCGACCATCAACTGCAGCTCGTCGGCGTGGCCGCCACCGGTGACCAGCTTGTAATAGGCGCCGAAGCTGTCCAGCCCGTAGTGGCGCAGGCGGCGCGACAGGCGGCCGGTGAGCAGCGGCTTCTTGCTGTCGGCCATGTTGATGCCGGCCAGCCGGTAGATCAGGGCCCGAAAGAGCTTGAATTCCTGGTCGGTGACGCCTTGCGGATCCATCGTTGGCACAGCCTCCTGGTTCAGAACAGCTCGACGTTGGATTTGGGCGGCGGCTTGCGCAGCGATTCCGCGTAAGCGAGCTCGGCGCGCGCGACTTCCTGCGCGCTCGCCATGGTCGTGGTCATGCGCCTGCAGTATGCGTCGCCGGTGGCCGGGACGAGGAGAACCTTGCGTGAGCAGGCGCCGAGAAAATCGGAGGCGACTAGCTCGATGCCTTCGCGGGCGAGCCAGTCGCGGGTGAACTCGGCATTGCGCTTGCCGATACCCGAGGCCGCAATGCCGCTGATGATCGTGCCGCCGCCGAAGGCCTTGGCCTTGAGCCGATGGCGCGCTCCGCCGCGGGCGAGGATGCCGTTGAGCAGCACCTCCATGGCGTAGTCGCCCGACAGCAGGGAGTCGACGTCCACCCCGCCTTCGCGCCTGCGCATGTTGGGCAGCATGAAGTGGTTCATGCCGCCGACGCCCACAGCCGGGTCATACAGGCAGACTGCGACGCAGGAGCCGAGCAGGGTACAGATCGGTCGTTGCATGTCGACCGCCCACTCGCCGGGCGCGATGCTCGTCGCCCGGCGTTCGATCTCCTGCGGTGACATGTTGTGCCAGTCGATCACGATGTAGGCGTCCCGTTTGCGTTTGCGTGCAGCGCGTGCTCAGTGGCGTGCGCCGCGGGCCGCCGGCTTGCCCTCGAGGTTGAAGAAGCCCATCAGCTCCTGCAACTGCCCGGCCTGTCCGCCGAGCTCCTCGGCGGTGGCGGCGAGCTCC
>JAKLLJ010000226.1 GCA_023150215.1 Thauera sp.
AGGCGGAACTGCACGCGCTTGGCGCCCAGGCCCTTGGCGGCGAGGTCGGCGGCGATCGCATCGACGGCCTGCGCGAAGCCGAGGCCGTCGTACTTGCCGGAGTTGACCAGGCGGCCGTAGTCGGAATAAGCGTCCTGCCACGGCGCGACGGTGTCGGCGTAGGCGTCGGAGCCGACCACCATGCGGATCGGCAGCTCATATTTGGTGGCGAAGGCGAAGTCGCGCTCGTCGTGCGCCGGCACCGCCATCACCGCGCCTTCGCCGTAGCCCATCAGCACGTAGTTGGCGACCCAGACCTCGAGCGGCTCGTCGCTGAGCGGGTGGCGCACCTTGAGGCCGGTGGCCATGCCCTTCTTTTCCATCGTGGCGATGTCGGCCTCGGCGACGCCGCCGCGCTTGCATTCCTCGATGAACTCGGCGAGCGCCGGATTGCTGGCCGCGGCCTGGGTGGCTAGCGGGTGCTCGGCGGCCACCGCGACATAGGTCGCGCCCATCAGGGTGTCGGCGCGGGTGGTGAACACCTTCAGTACGCCTTCGTGGCCGATGCTCGACACATCGAAGGGGAAGCTGATTTCCACGCCTTCCGAGCGCCCGATCCAGTTCTTCTGCATCAGCTTGACCTGCTCGGGCCAGTTGGGCAAGTCGTCGAGCGCGGACAGCAGTTCGTCGGCGTAGGCGGTGATCTTCATGTAGTACATGGGGATCTCGCGCTTCTCGACGAGCGCGCCCGAGCGCCAGCCGCGGCCGTCGATGACCTGCTCGTTGGCGAGCACGGTCTCGTCGACCGGATCCCAGTTGACCGTGCCGAGGCGCTTGTAGATCAGGCCCTTCTCGAACAGTCGGGTAAACAGCCACTGCTCCCAGCGGTAGTACTCGGGGGTGCAGGTGGCGAGCTCGCGCGACCAGTCGATGGCGAAGCCGAGGCGCTTCAGCTGCGCCTTCATGTAGTCGATGTTGGCGTAGGTCCACTTCGCCGGCGGCACGTTGTTCTGGATCGCGGCGTTCTCGGCCGGCATGCCGAAGGCGTCCCAGCCCATCGGCTGCAGCACGTTGAAGCCTTTCATGCGGTGGAAGCGCGCAAGCACGTCGCCGATGGTGTAGTTGCGCACGTGCCCCATGTGCAGCTTGCCCGAGGGGTAGGGGAACATCGACAGGCAGTAGTACTTCGGACGGCTGCTGTCCTCGGTCACGCGGAAGGCGGCGGTGGAGTCCCAGTGCTGCTGGGCGGCCGTCTCGACGGCGGCGGGCTGGTATTTGTCCTGCATGGCGGCGTGCGGGCTGGATGGCGTTGAAAACACGCCAGTATACCTTGAAGCGTTGCCGCCCGCGCCCGCTTGGCCGGCGGTGTCGGGCCGCGGGCAAAAAAAAGGCACCCCGCATGCGCGGAGTGCCGAATCTCCATTGAAGGAGGGAGGGAGACAAGCAATCAGTGCCGCGCCGCGATGGCGGCGCGAGGACAGCAGGGGCGGCGCGGGGGCCGAGGCAGCGCTCGAAGGCGCTGCGTGTGCAGCGTGAGCCCGGGCTCAGGCGGCGCGATGGTGGGTGTGGTCGTTGTGCTGGCGCTGCCAGTTCGCGTGGAAGGCGGAGAACAGGTCTTCCATGGCGATCAGCGGCAGGCGCCACATGCGGTTCTGAGTGCGGACGTAGGACTGCATGCGCGGTGCGCACAGCGTGCTGCGTTCGGCCTCGAGCAGGCGAACGAAGTGGTCCATCGCCGAGCCCCAGTATTCGGCGTTGCCGACCCAGCCGGTTTCGGCCGTTGCTTCGCGCACGGCCTTACGCCAGAGGGCTTCGGCGCGATCGAGGGACACACCCGCCTTGCGGGCATACCAAGGCAGCAGCTTGGGGGTTTTCATGATCGGTTCTCCGTCAGGGCCGGGTGTGGCCCGTCATCTTCCGGCTGCTTTCTGGGCGGCCGGAACAAGTTTTATGGTGTGGCGCAATATAGATCGAGCGCCATCGGTGTTCCTTGATTCTGCACAATTCCGATTCGGGATGTTGTGACAAGTTCCCGGTTATCGAGATTTTATTGTGCATCGCACAACTCCAATTTAGCGCAAAAGCGCCATCCTGCAAGTAGTGTGTTGTTGCGATGCAACATCACACTGTGGCGTATCGATTCGGCCCTGCCTGCCGTGCCCGATACAATGCGGGCTCGAAGAGGAACCGCGATGTCCATGCTGCTCAGCAACCTGAATCCCGAACAACTGCAGGCGGTCAGCCTGCCCGCCCAACACGCCTTGATCCTCGCGGGTGCGGGGTCGGGCAAGACCCGCGTGCTCACCACGCGCATCGCCTGGCTGATCCAGTCGGGCCAGGTCGATCCGGCCGGCATCCTCGCCGTTACATTTACCAACAAAGCCGCCAAGGAGATGCTCGTCCGTCTCGGCTCGATGCTGCCGGTGAGTCCCCGCGGCATGTGGATCGGCACCTTTCACGGCCTCGCCAACCGCCTGCTGCGCGCCCACCACCGCGATGCCGGGCTGCCACAGCTGTTCCAGATTCTCGACGCGGGCGACCAGCTCGCCGCCATCAAGCGCCTGCTGAAGACACTCAACGTCGACGACGAGGCATTCCCGCCGCGCGAGCTGCAGCACTTCATCAACGGCCACAAGGAAGCCGGCAACAGGCCGCATGCGGTGGAGGCCTGGGACGACTACACCCGCCAGCGCGTGCAACTGTTTCAGGAGTATGAAGCGCAGTGCCAGCGCGAGTCTGTTGTGGATTTTGCGGAGTTGCTTTTGCGCAGCTATGAGCTGCTCGAGCGCAACGAGCCGCTGCGTCGCCACTACCAGCGCCGCTTCCGCCACATCCTGGTCGACGAGTTCCAGGACACCAACCGCCTGCAGTACCGCTGGCTGAAGCTCTTCGCGGACGAAGGACGCGAGGGCGGTGCCGCGATGTTCTGCGTCGGCGACGACGACCAGAGCATCTACCGCTTCCGCGGCGCCGAGGTCGGCAACATGCGCGACTTCGAGCGCGAGTTCCGGGTCGCCAACGTGATCCGCCTCGAGCAGAACTATCGCTCGCATGCCAACATCCTCGACGCCGCCAACGCGATCATCCGCAACAACGGCAACCGTCTCGGCAAGAACCTGTGGACCGACCAGGGGGCGGGCGAGCCGATCCGCGTCTTCGAGGCTTTCGCGGACGCCGACGAGGCGCGCTGGATCGTCGAGGAGATCCAGTCCCTGGTGCGCGACGGCGCGCTGCGCAGCGAGATCGCGCTGCTCTACCGCTCGAATGCGCAGTCGCGGGTGCTCGAGCACCAATTGTTCTCGGCCGGCATCTCCTACCGCGTATATGGCGGCCTGCGCTTCTTCGAACGCCAGGAGATCAAGCATGCGCTCGCCTATCTGCGCCTGATCGCCAACGCGGACGACGACACCTCGTTCGCGCGCGTGGTGAACTTTCCCACCCGTGGCATCGGCGCGCGCTCGCTCGAGGTGCTGACCGACGCCGCGCGCACGTACAACACCAGCCTCTACGCTACCGTGCCGCACCTCTCCGGCAAGCCGGGCAGCGCGCTCGCGGTCTTCGTGCGCCTGGTCGAGGACCTGCGCCGCGACACCGCCGGCTTGCCGCTGCCCGAGCTGGTCGACCATGTGCTCGACACCAGCGGCCTGCGCGCGCACTACAAGGCCGACAAGGAGGGCCGCGAGCGCCTGGAGAACCTCGACGAGCTGATCAACGCCGCGGCCAACTTCCTCGCCGAGGCCCAGGCCCGGTCGGGTGCGGACGAGACCGTGGCGCAGCCGCACGCGCTGCTGGCGGATTTCCTCGCCCACGCCTCGCTCGAGGCCGGCGACCACCAGGCCGACCAGGGTGCGGATGCGGTGCAACTGATGACGGTGCACTCGGCCAAGGGGCTCGAGTTCAACGTCGTCTTCCTGTCCGGCCTGGAGGAGGGCTTGTTCCCGCACGAGAACAGCATTCTCGAAACCGATGGCCTGGAGGAGGAGCGCAGGCTGATGTACGTCGCGGTGACGCGTGCGCGCGAGCGCCTTTATCTGTCCTTCGCGCAGAGCCGCATGCTGCACGGCCAGACGCGCTACAACCTGCGCTCGCGCTTCCTGGAGGAGATTCCGGCCGCACTCACCAAGTGGCTGACGCCACCGAATCCGCGCGCGGCCGCTGGCGGGGCGATGGGCGGCATGGGCGGCGGCTACTTCAAGCCCTCGCCGGCTGCCGCCCAGGTGCAGCGTGCACCGCGGCCGGCTTTCGCAAGCCTGCCCAACGGGCTGCGCATCGGGCAGTCGGTCGCCCATGCGAAGTTCGGCCAGGGCGTGATCGTGGCGGCCGAGGGGAGCGGCAGCGACGCCAAGGTGCAGATCAACTTCGGCCCGGTGGGGATGAAGTGGTTGCTGCTGTCGGTGGCGAAGCTGGAGCCGTTGTGAGCCGCACGGCGCGCGCAGGAAGCTGTCCCGCGCCCGTGGCGTTCACGCGACCGCGTCCTCGTGCTGGCGGTGCAGGGTGTAGAGGAGGTCGTCGGTGAGGTCGTCGAGCTCGGTCGACGTGTAGCCGAAAAAGCGCCCGACGACCTCGCGGCCCTTGTCCCACTCCGCGTCGCGGCGGGTGCGCAGATGGGTGCCGGCGACGTATTCGGCGACGAGGTTGATCGCGATCAGGGTTTGCGCTTCGGTGTCCAGGCCGGCGTCGGTGGCCAGCACCGAGTAGTCGTGATGACACAGGATGCCGGTGCACACCGCATCGGTCAGCCCCCAGGAGCGTGCGAGCAGATAGCCGATGGTGGCGTGGTCGGTGTCGAGCGCTTCGTCCTCGACGTCGGTGAAGCAGCGTTCGGTGGCCTGGTTGGCCGCGGCGAGGATGGTCTTGTAGTTCGTGAAGCGCCGGACCAGCAGCGGAATGCCGCAGTCGTGGAAGAGTCCGAATGTATAGGCCGTCTCCGGATGGGCGATGCCGGTCTGGCGGGCGAGCATCGCGCTCGCCGCGGCAGTGTAGCGGGAGCTCTCCCAGAAGCGCTCGAGGGCCGCGCCGGGGTCGGCGATCGCGCTGCGCAGCAGCGCTTCCTGGACCAGGTTGGCGAGGGTGCCGAAGCCGAGCATGCGGATCGCGTCGTCGATCGATGCGATCCGCCGCCCGCCGCCGAAGAAGGGGGTGTTGGCCGACTTGACCACGAGCGCCGCAAGGCCGACGTCCCGGCCGATCAGGGCGGCGATGCGCTTGCCGCTGACCTGAGGCTGGCGTAGCTCCCCCATCAGCTGGGCGAGAACCGCTGGACAGGTCGGGATGCCGATGCTCTTGAGCCTGTCCTGCTGATCCTGCGCGCGCCGTTCCCGCTGTTCCCGTGTCGGCATGGACCGCTCCGTTCGAAGTTGGATCGAGTAGAAAGTGTGTTCATTGTCCGCCGCCGGTGCGCGCGCGCTGCGTGCGTTTTGTCGCACTGCGTCATGGATCGTGCCCGGCGGGCGGTCGGGAGCGCTCAGAACGGCAGTGTCAGCCCTGGCCACACGCTGTCGATCGCGCGCCGGAATGCGCTCTGGATCGACGCCAGCGCCTCTGCGTCGTCGGCCTCGAAGCGCAGCACGACCACCGGCGTGGTGTTCGACGGGCGGGCGAGGCCGAAGCCGTTGGCGAATTCCACCCGCACACCGTCTAGTGTCACCACTTCGCGCGCTTCGGGGAAGCAGGGCGGGGTGGCGAGCGCGGCTTCGCGCAGCCGGCGCACCAGCTCGAAGGGCTCGC
>JAKLLJ010000227.1:0-350 GCA_023150215.1 Thauera sp.
ACTGGGTCGATACCTGCAGCGCGGTGGTCGAGCATCACGACGGCCGCATCGAGGTGGTGAAATGGGGCGTGCACGGTGCGGTGGCGGTCACGCCCTTGCCGGCCTTGCCGGCCCGCAGCGCGCCGGTGTTGCCGCGGCCGCCGGTCGAGGCGGGCGAGCGGATCTATCTGACGCCCGATATCTGAGCGCGGTGGCGGGCGCCATACGGCGCTCGCCACCGCGGCGCGCGAAAATCCGCGCCTGCAAGCTAGTCCTTGTCCTCGTCGCGCATCAGGTCATATGCGATGAACATGCCCAGCAGCGCGTTGCCGAGCGCGAAGATCGCCACCACCGCGGTCGCCAGCGGCACC
>JAKLLJ010000227.1:360-5704 GCA_023150215.1 Thauera sp.
CCAGGTGCGCAGGATCCAGGCGAGCACTGCGGAGAGGGCATTGAGCACGATCATCAGCCAGAAGCGGCGGTCGTCGGGACGGTAGAGGCGGGAGAGTTTCATTGGCCGGCGGGTCGTGCGAAGTCGGTAAGGCGCGGTGCGCATGATAGCCGGCACCAGGCGGGCGCGGATTTTTTGATCTACAACAAACGCGAATGATTCGCATTGCTGTACTATCGAGCCCTGATTTCATTGATCGGGCAAGCCAGCCGCCGCCAGCCAGCCCGGGAACCCGTCTTCCTGGAGCTTTCGATGCCGTTTCGTCTGAAACCGCTGGCGCTGGTCATGCTCGGCCTGTCCGTTTTTCCCTTCTCCCATGGCGCGCGCGCCGAGACCATGCTCGACGCGCAGATGGTCACCGCCAAGGGTCATGCTGCCGACACGCTGGATACCCCGCAGGCCGTCGAGGTCCTGAGCGCCCCCGGAGCGAGTGGTGCGGTTGCCGGCGAGCTGTTGCGCGGCAAGCCGGGCCTCGCGCTGCAGTCCGATGGCGCCTGGGGGCAGAACCCGGTGCTGCGCGGGCTGAAGAAGGAAAGCGTGGTCGTCATGGTCGACGGCGTGCGCATCAATTCCGCGCAGCCGCAGGGCGCGATCGCCTCCTTCCTCGACCTCGGCCTGCTCGAGCGCGCCGAGGTGGTGAAGGGGCCGGGCTCGGTGTTGTATGGCAGCGGCGCGATGGGCGGGGTGGTGAATTTGATCACGCCGCAGGCCGAATTCACCGCCGACGACACGCTTGGCGGTCGCGTCGGCGTGCGCTACTCGAGCGTGGACGAGGGCCTTGCCGGCGCGGCGCTGCTGACGCGCTCGAATGCCGACAGTGCGCTCGTGCTGGGCATTGCCGGACGCGACGTCGATGACTACCGCAGCCCGGACGGGCGCGAGGACCTTACCGGCTACCAGTCCGATACGCTGCTGGCCAAGTACCGGCACAAGCTGACCGAGCACGTCAGCCTGCGGGTAAACCTGCAGCGCCACGAGGACGAGGACGTGTGGTATCCGGGCTCGGCGCGGCGCGGCGCAGGCGTTCCGGCGCCGCTCGGCACCGCCATCATCCATTCGCCGCAACAGCGCCGCGAACTCTATGAGCTCGGCGTGGATGCGAAGCTCGGCGAGGGCACGCTGGTAGCCGAGATCTACCGCCAGGAGGTGTTCCGCCAGATCCGCGCCTTCTCGTCGGCCAAGCAGCGCGATTACGTGCGCAACGACGTCAGCTTCATCACCGATGGCGCGAAGACCAGGTATCTGTTTCCGGCCGGCGCGGACCACCTGTTGACGATCGGCGCCGAGCTGTGGCGGATGCGCGGCGACCCCGAGCGCTACATGGACAACAACCCGCCGGCCTTCGACAACAATGTTCGCAACGATCCCTTCAACAAGGGAGAGATCGAGTCGGCGGGCGTGTTCGTGCAGGACGAGTTCGCGCTCGGCGACACCCGCATCGTCGCGGGTGCGCGCTTCGACCGTGTCGCCGGCGATGCGGCGCGCAAGGGCATGACGCAGACCACCGGGCTCGACAACACCGACCACGAGCTGTCCTGGTCGCTCGCTGCGATCCAGCCGCTCGGCGCCAACCTGAACGCCTACGCCAACCTTGGCCGCGCCTTCCGTGCGCCCGACATGCGTGAGCGCTTCGAGGACTCCGCGCGCGGCGATGGCTACTACCATGTGGGCAATCCGCAGCTCGACGCGGAAGTGTCGACCAGCCTGGAGCTCGGCCTCAAGCAGGGCGGCGCCGGCCTGCAGTACCAGCTGGCCGCGTTTCACACCCGCATCGACGACTACATCGCCGGGCGTGTCAGCGGTGCCGTGCATCCGCAAAACGGCCTGCCGCTCAAGATCACCGAAAACCTCGACAAGGTCACGATCTACGGTATCGAAGGCAGTGCCAGCCTGCCGCTGGGCGCCTTCGTCGCCGACGCCGGTTTCACCTGGCTGCGTGGCAAGAACCATCAGGACGACGAGCCGCTGTACCAGATGCCGGCACCGGAATTCACCGTCGGCCTCGGCCAGCCGGCCGTGCGCGGCTTCTGGTGGCGTGCCCAGCTGCGCGCAGTGGCCGAGCAGGACCGCATCGCCACGAAGTTCTCCAACGGCACCGAGAACCGCAGCGCCGGTTTCGTCACTGCCGATGCCGAATTCGGCTGGCGTTTCGGCAAGGTCGCTGCCTTCGAATCTGCCGGGCTGGCCGTGCAGCTGAGCAACCTGGCCGACAAGCGTTACCACGAGCACCTGACCGAGGGCGTGTCCGGCAACGAGCTCGCCGCGCCCGGTCGTGGCGTCGCGCTCAGCCTGAACGGGAGCTTCTGACATGGGGCATCAGCGTCGCCGCCACAGTGCGCTGCCGGCATGGACGCGCGGCCTGCTCCATCTGTGCGTGCTGTGCGCCTTCCTGCTCGTGACCGGCATCGCGCAGGCACAGAAATTACCGAAGCTGACCCTGGCAGGGCCCTCGGCAGCGGTGTCGAACGCGCTCATCCGCATGGTCGATTCGGGCGCGCTCGCCGATCTCGCCGAGGTGGTCGAGTTCGTTCCCTGGCGCGACCCCGACCAGCTCCGCATGATGGCGCTCGACGGCCGCGCCGACGTGCTGGCGATGCCGACCAACGTCGCTGCCAACCTCTACAACCGCGGTGCGAAGCTGCAGCTCATCAACGTATCGACCTGGGGTGTGTTGTGGCTGGTGTCGCGCGACCCGGCGCTGAAGTCGCTCGCCGACCTGCGCGGCAAGGAGCTCGCGATGCCCTTTCGCGGCGACATGCCCGACATCGTGCTGCAACTGCTCGCCGCACAGCAGGGCATGGAGGTGAAGAAGGACCTGCAATTGCGCTACGTCGCCAGCCCGGTGGATGCGATGCAGCTGCTGGTGATGCGTCGCGTCGACCACGCGCTGCTCGCCGAGCCGGCGGCGTCGATGGCATTGCGCAAGACGGGCTCCTTTCCGCTCAGCGTGATTGCGCCCGAGCTGCACCGCAGCGTGGATCTGCAGCGCGAGTGGGGGCGGGTGTTCGCGCGTGAGGCGCGCATTCCGCAGGCCGGCATCGCGGTGATGGGGGCGCTGCGCGAGCGCCCCGCGCTGGTGGCGCGCATCGAGGCCGAGTACGCGCGCGCGCTGGGCTGGTGCAAGGACAACGCCGAGGCCTGCGGCAAGGCCGTGGCGGCGCGCATCGACATGCTGAGCGCGGAGGCGGTGACCGACTCGATCGCGGTCAGCCAGCTCGAGGCGGTGTCGGCAAGGGATGCGCGTGCCGAGCTGGAGTTCCTCTTCGCTCACCTGGTCGCGAGCACCCCGGCGCTGGTCGGCGGCAAGCTGCCCGACGACGCCTTCTACGGCGGAGCGCGGGCACGATGACGCTGCTGCGCGCCTGGCTGGCCGGGCTGCCCGCCTACCTGTGGAGCGGTTGGGGCGCGATCGCCAGCCTCTTCCTGCTGCTCGCCGCCTGGGAGGCGGTGAGCCTTGCCTACGGTCCGCTGGTGATGCCCGCCCCGCGCGCCGCCTTCGCCACCCTGTGGGGGCTGCTCGACAGCGGCGCCGCGTGGCCGGAACTGACGGCCACCGCGCGCCGCGCGCTCACCGGCTATGCGCTGTCGGTGGTGGCCGGCAGCGTGCTCGGCCTGCTTGCCGGGCTGTCGATGACCGCGTCGATGATGTCGCGCCCGCTGGTCACCGTGCTCATGGGCACGCCGCCGATCGCCTGGCTGGTGCTGGCCATGCTGTGGTTCGGTGCGAGCGACGGCACGCCCGTCTTCACCGTCCTGGTGGCTTCCTTTCCAGTGATCTTCATCGGTGCGCTGCAGGGTACGCGCACGCTCGACAACCATCTGCGCGGCATGGCCGAGGCCTTCCGCCTGCCGCGCCGCATGATGCTCACCGATGTCTATCTGCCACACGTGGTGTCCTATCTTTTCCCGGCCTGGATCGCTGCGCTCGGCACCGCTTGGAAGGTGGTGGTAATGGCCGAGCTGCTCGCCACCCAGGACGGCGTCGGCGCTGCGCTCGCGGTGTCGCGCTCCCACCTCGACACCGCGGCGACCATGGCGTGGATCGTGGCGGTGGTGGGGCTGCTGCTGGCAGTGGAGTACCTGGTGCTGGAGCCGGTCAAGCGCGAGGTGGAGCGGTGGCGGGAGCAGGGGACATGAACGGGAGTTCGCGTGCTGCGCTGCACGTGCGCGGGCTCTCCCATGCCTTTGTGCGCGACGAGGTGCTTTCCGGCATCGACTTTCGCGTGCGCGCCGGCGAGGTGGTGGCGCTGGTGGGCCCGTCGGGCTGCGGCAAGACCACGCTGCTGCATCTGGCCGCAGGCCTGCTGAAGGTGCAGGACGGCCAGGTGGACAACCATTTCGCGTCCACCGCCTTCATGTTCCAGCAGCCGCGCCTGCTGCCGTGGAAGACGGCACTCGACAACATCGCGCTCAGCCTCAAGGCGGCCGGTGTCAGGCGTGCCGAGCGCCATTTCCGCGCGCGCGAACTCGCGCTGCGCCTGGGCCTGGCCCACCGCGACCTCGACAAGTTTCCCCATCAGCTCTCGGGGGGCATGCAGAGCCGGGTGGCGTTGGCGCGCGCGCTGGTGCTGGCGCCCGAATTGCTGCTGCTCGACGAGCCGTTCTCGGCACTCGACGTCGGCCTCAAGGAAGAACTCTACCGCCTGCTGCTGGCGCATCAGGCCGAGCGCCACCTGGGCGTGCTGATGATCACCCATGACCTGATGGAGGCGGTGCGGTTGTCCGACCTGATCCTGGTCATGGCGCCGGCGCCCGGGCGCATCGTGTGCCGCTTCGAGCTCGACCGCGCGGCGGCGTCGCGTGATGACGGCTGGGTGTACCGCCACACCGCCGAACTGCTGCAGACGCGGGCCGTGCGCGCGAGCTTCGGCTTGCCCCCCGTGGTCGCCGCCGCGCCGTCGCCGCCTGGCGCTGGCCGCGCGCACGCACAGGTCGATACAGGCTTGCGCCTGATCGTGCCGCCGGTGCCGCCGGTCGCGGTGGCGGGCGGCAAGCGTTGCGGATGAGGGCGATCTCGTCGCCACCGCGCTGCGGCGCGCTCCTCGACCTTCCACTTTGACGAATGACCCTTGCGCAGGCCTTGCCCCATGCATCACTCCCACGCTGACCCCGTCCCCGGTGGCCTTGCCGGCCACGGCGTTCCCAAGGGCGGCTGGTTCGCCCGGCTCGCCGCACGGCCCTTGTTGATGTGCGGCTTTCGCCCTTTCTTCCTCGCGACCGCGGCCTATGGCGCGCTGGTGATGCTGGCATGGACCGCCTTTCTCGGTGCCGGCCTGGCGCTGCCGAGGGTGGCGGGGGGACCTTT
>JAKLLJ010000228.1 GCA_023150215.1 Thauera sp.
ACGCTGTGGACGATCGCCGATCTCGCGAACGGCGAGCACCTGGGCTGGTCGGTGTTCGTCACCGCGCCGACCGGGGCGGACAAGGATGAGGGGTTCGCGGTCAGCGACAACCGCTGGAAGGTCGAGCTCGCGGCGGGCTACATCCGCCGGCTCGCGCCAAAGTGGTCGATCGACCTCATTCCGCAGGTCGAGCTCTATCAGGACGACCGCAGCACCGACGTGAAGCGCGACCCGATGCTGCGCGGCTTCGCCCACCTGCGCTACCACGTCTCCGACGCCACCCACCTTGCCCTGTCCTACCGCCACGCCTGGGGGGCGAAGGAAAAGCTTGCCGGCGCCACGGTGAAGAGCGCGATGAACGACGGCACCGTGCTGCTGACCGCTGCGAGCTTCCTCGACAAGCAATGGCGCCTGCAATTGCAGTACGCCCATGACATGCAGGTTGAAAACGGCCCGAAGACGCGGACCATCGGCGCGCAGTTGCTCTACGCCTACTGAGCCTGCGGCGAGCACGTCCCCGGGCGGCAGGCGGGTTCCGAGCCGCCGCCCGGCATCTCATGATTTTCTGGAGGCGCTTCACCGTTTTCCGCGGAGGCGCCTCCGGCTTGCCAAAGCGAGAATCGACCGGCGGCATTGATCCCGCGTGCGTGCAAAACATCAAGCCCTACATTTTCAGAGAGAGTCGAGCCGTGAATCACCACCTGCCCCCAATGGCCATCACTCCGTTCGGTACCACGGCGCCCCGAGCGCGCGTGCGAACGCTGTCCCGACTGCTGGGTCCATGCCTGCTGCCGGTGCTTTGCGGCCTTCCCATGCTGGCCGGCGCCCAGTCTTCAGGTGAAGGCGGCGCCACGATGCTCAACCCCGTGATCGTGACCGGCGCCCCCACCGCCACCGAAAGCTTCGACCTGCCCTACTCGATCGACTCGGTCGACATGCGCGCCAACCAGGCCGGCAACCTCGGCGTCAATGCCTCGGAGGCGCTGGCTGGCGTGCCGGGACTGGTGATCCAGAATCGCCAGAACTACGCCCAGGACCTGCAGATCTCGATCCGCGGCTTCGGCGCGCGCGCGGCCTTCGGGGTGCGCGGCGTCAAGCTCATCGCCGACGGCATCCCGGCCACCAATCCCGACGGCCAGGGCCAGGCGGCGACCTTCAACCTCGACACCGCCGAGCGCATCGAAGTGATGCGCGGGCCCTTCGCAACGGTCTATGGCAACCACGCCGGCGGCGTCATCCAGCTCTTCTCGCGCACCGGCGAGGGCGAGCCGCGCGTGCGCGCCAGCGCACTAGGCGGAAGCTGGGGCACCACCAAGTTCGGCATTGGCGCCGAGGGCGAGAAGAACGGGATCGGCTTCGTGCTCGACGCCTCGCGCTTCGACACCGACGGCTACCGCGACCATAGCAAGACCCGCCGCGACCAGGGCTTCGCCAAGCTGACCCTGAACCCGGACGATGACAGCACGCTGACGCTGGTGGCGAACGGGCTGCGCCAGCCGGAGACGCAGGATCCGCTGGGGGTGACGTGGGAGACCTACGAGCGCGATCCGCAATCGCTGACGATCGACCCGTTCGACACCGAAACACCGAAGCGCTCCTACGCGGCGCGCTACAACACGCGCAAGAGCATCCACCACCTGCAGGGCGGCGCCACCTACGAACGCCGGCTGGGCACGGACGATCGCCTGCAGGTGTCCGCATATGCCGGCCGGCGCGCGGTCACCCAGTACCAGTCGTTCTCGAAGGGCTTCCAGTCGAGCCCGCGCCATGCCGGCGGCGTGGTCGATTTCGACCGCGACTTCCACGGCATGGGCCTGCGCTGGATTGCGCAACGTGCGCTGGGAAGCGGCGAACTCACCCTGACCGCGGGCGTCGATTACGACCGTGCCGAAGACGACCGCCAGGGCTACGAGAACTTCATCGGCTCCACGCTCGGAGTAAAGGGCCGCCTGCGCCGCGACGAGCTCGACACCATCACCAGCGTCGATCCCTACGTACAGGCGCTGTGGAAGAGCGGTCCGTGGCAATGGTCGCTCGGCGCGCGCCACTCGCGGGTGTCGTTCAAGGTGGAGGATCGCTACATCGCCACCGGCAACCCCGACGACAGCGGCAGCGTCCGCTTCAGCAAGACCACGCCGGCGCTCGGTGTGAGCTACGCGCTGAGCCCCGCCACCAACGTGTATGCGAGCGTGGGCGCCGGGTTCGAGACACCCACGCTGAACGAGCTGTCGTATGCGACTCCGAGCACCGGCTTCAACTTCGGCCTGCGCCCGAGCACCAGCCGCCAGGCCGAGTTCGGCATCAAGACCTTCGTCACCGACAACGCGCGGGTCAATGCGGCGCTGTTCCGCATCGAGACCGACGACGAGATCGTCGTATCGGCCTCCGAGGAAGGGCGGACGAGCTACCAGAACGCCGGCCGTACGCTGCGCCAGGGGCTGGAGCTGGCCGCCCAGGCCGAGCTGAGCCGCACGCTGACGGCCCGCGCATCGCTGACCTGGATGCAGGCCGAATACGACCAGGCGTTCATCAGCCGTGGCACCACCGTGGCGGCGGGCAAGGAAATCCCTGGCGTACCGCGCATCGCAGCATTCGCCGAGCTGGCCTGGGAGGCCACGCCTGGTGTGACCCTCGCAGGCGAAGCGCTGCACCGCGGCAAGGTCGAAGTGAACGACCTCAACAACGACCGCGCCGCGCCAGCCTACACGCTCTTCAACCTGCGCCTTGCCGCCGAGCAGCGCCAGGGACCGTGGACCTTTGGCCAACTGGTACGGGTGGACAACGTCTTCGACCGCAAGTACGTCGGTTCGGTGATCGTCGGCGACAGCAACAAGCGCTATTACGAGCCCGGCCCGGAACGCAGCCTCTACGCCGGAGTAAGCGCAAGCTACCGGTTCTGATCAAGGGCGGCCGGGGCCGCGCCGCACGGGCGAGCAGGCCGATGTTCGCGCCTGCCGGCGCTCCTACAGAAACCAACGTACTTCGAGACCGCCCGTAGGAGCGCCAGCAGGCGCGAACACCACGCGTGAATCGGCGACGCACATAACCAACACTCGTCGGCACCGCCCGTAGGAGCGCCGGAAGGCGCGAACATCGCGGGTGGATCGGCGATGCGCGTCATGAGTTGCCTTACGCGTCAAGGCCTGCCTCACGCCTCAGAACGGCCGCCCCATCCGCCGGTAGAGCGTGTTGCGTGCGACACCGAGGTGACGGGCGGCGGCGGAGAGGTTGCCGTCGAAGCGCGCGATCGCGGCGCGGATCGCCTCGTCGTCGAGCGCGCGCGCCCGCCGCAGCGGCAGCAGGCTGAAGTCGTCCGTTGCCAGCGCCAGCGGCACGGCACGGACCGGCGCCGACGCGGCAGCGTCGACGGCAGCGCTCAGCACGACCTCCTCCGGCAGGTGCATCGGCCGGATGCACGCCTCGTCGGCATCGAGCAGCGCGAGTGCGACCTCGAGCACGTTCTGCAACTGGCGAATGTTGCCCGGCCAGGAATAGGCCTCGAGGATCGCCATCGTCTCCGGCGCCACCGTGATGCGCGCCGGCTCGGGATGATGGCCGCTGGCGTCGAGCACGCGGCGCACGATGCGGCGCAGGTCGCTGCGCGCACGCAGCGGCGGTAGCTGCACGGCGAGACCATTGACGCGGTAGTACAGATCCTCGCGGAAGCGACCGGCCTTCACCTGCTCACCCAGCACACGGTGGGTCGCACATAGCAGAGCAATATCCACCGGCACCGCCGCGCTGGCGCCCACCGGCTGCACGCAGCGCTCCTGCAGCACGCGCAGCAGGCGGGCCTGCATCGCCAGCGGCATATCGCCGATCTCGTCGAGGAACAGCGTGCCACCATGGGCCTGCTGGATCTTGCCGATCGCGCCCTCCTTGCGGGCGCCGGTGAAGGCGCCGCCGACATAGCCGAAGAGTTCGGATTCAATCAGGTTCTCGGGGATCGCCGCGCAATTGACCGCGACAAAGGGTCCCTCGGCGCGCGGCCCGCTGTGGTGGCAGGCACGCGCGAGGAGCTCCTTGCCGGAACCCGATTCGCCTTGGATCAGGATCGGGATGTTGCGGCCGACGATGCGCGCGCAACGGTCGAGCGCGAACTGCAGCGCCGCGTCGCCGGTAGACAAGGTCTCGAGCGTGACCCGGCGGCGCGCGGAGCGCGACGGGTCGGGAGCAGCCGCCGCGCGCGCGCCACCGCCGGCCTGCGCCCGCTGCGCGCCGATCTGCCAGGCCGGGCTTACCCGCACGCGCGCATGGATGCGCGCGCCCGCACGCAGCTCGAGCTCGATCAGCGCCGCAGGATCGCGTGCGGCACGCCCGATCACGGTACCGAAGCTGCTGCGGAACAGACTGGAGAACCCCCCCATGCGGACGGGCCGACGATCCGCGATGCCGAGCAGCACACGCGCCTGGTGGTCGGCAGCGACGATTTCGCCGTCGGGATCGATCGCAAGCAAACCTTCTTGCAGGCCGCCGACCCCCTCGGGACGGGGGTGGAAGGACAGCAGCGCATGGCGCGCGTGTTCGCTCTCGAACAGGCGGCGCTCGACCAAGCGCACGCCCATGCGGGCGAGGCCAAGGGTGTGCGGCTGATGGTTGCGATGGTCGCCCGAGATATCGAGCGCACCGAGCAGCTCGCCGCGCCAATCGAGGATCGGCGCCGCGCTGCAGGTGAGCACGCCGTTGCAGTCCAGATAGTGCTCGGACCCAAGGACCTCGACCGCCGCGCGCTCGACCAGCGTGGCGCCGATCGCGTTGGTGCCACGCTCGCATTCGCTCCAGTTGGCGCCCGGTTGCAGCGCGACCCGGTTGGCGCGATCAACGAAGGCGGGGTCGCCGATGCCGTGCAGGATCAGTCCGCTCGCGTCGGCGAGCAGCACCATGCTGCCCGAGGCGCGGATCTGCTCGTGCAGGTGCTCCATGACGCCGGCCGCGTGCTCGAGCAGCATCGCGCTGCGCTCGCGCGCCACCATCAGGTCGCCGCGGGTGGTACTCGGTGGACGCACGCGCTCGCCCATTTCCATGCCGAGGCGATGGCAGCGCACCCACGAGCGCAATACGGGCGTCGGCAGGTCCGCTTCCGGGACCTCCCCGGACGCGGAAAACCGTTGCCGCAGTGTGTCGATCGCGACCGACCGTGCGATCCGTGTCGGATCATTGCCCATCTTCTCGTCTCCCTCCTTGGCCTGCACGGCGCTCGCTTCGTCGGACAACACCGCGGCCGGCGGCAATCATACTGCTGTAAGCAAGAGGCGCGCCTGAGATGGCGGAAGCTTCGCGCGGTGCGGGTTCGCGGCTTCCGCCGCTCCTACAGGGCGCGGAAGTCGTCGTGGAGCGGCGGAAGCCGCGAACGCGATTTCGCTCCGCCTTCCCGTAGGAGCGGCGGAAGCCGCGAACCGCTTGCGTCACCTTCCTGTAGGAGCGGCGGAAGCCGCGAACCGCTTGCGTCACCTTCCCGTAGGAGCGGCGGAAGCCGCGAACCGCTTGCGTCACCTTCCTGTAGGAGCGGCGGAAGCCGCGAACCGCTTGCGTCACTCCGCAACAGGACCCGATGGCGGAACGCCGATCACGCAAAAAACCGGGGGCGCTTGCGCGCCCCCGAAAAGCAGCCCGTTGCCGGGTGCGGGGAGGGAGATCGCGTGGATCAGAAGAAGCCGAGCCTGCTCTCGCTGTAGCTCACCAG
>JAKLLJ010000229.1 GCA_023150215.1 Thauera sp.
GCCGAGCGCACGCGCCAGCGGGCGGCCCTCGCGCACCTGTTCGGCGGCATCGCGAACCGCGGCGCGGATCGGCAGGCGCTGCACCACGCGGCCGGCGGCGTCGAGTGCGGCGAGCAGCGGCACGCCGCTGCCCACCAGGATGGCGAGCGTGCTCGCGAAGCGGGTGGCGTCCAGGCTGCGCAGGTGGCGGCCGAGCACCGGCAGCGCGAGCAGGCGGCGATCGAAGGCGTGGCGGATCTCTTCGTTGCGCAGCAGGGCGATCGCGCCCAACAGCGCCGCCGCAGCGCCGGCGAGCACCAGCCAGCCCCAGTCGCGGATGAAGTTCGAGACCCCGATCATGATCCGGGTGAGCAGCGGCAGGGCTTGCTTGCTCTGTGCGAACACGCCGACCACCTGCGGCACCACGAACACCATCAGCCCGCCGACCACCAGCAGCGCCACCACCGCAACCAGGCAGGGATAGATCAATGCCTGCATCGTCTTGCGTTGCAGGTCGGCGCCGCGCTCGAGGTGGTCGGCGAGCTGATTCATCACCGCGGCAAGCTCGCCGGATTGCTCGCCGGCGGCGATCGCCGCGCGATAGATCGGCGGAAAGGCGCCGACATGGCGGTCGAGCGCGATGCGCAGGCTGTGTCCGGCGATCACGTCTGAGCGGATCGCCGCCAGGGTGTCGTGCACGCGCTCACGCTCAGCCTGTTCGATCAGCGCCGACAGCGACTGCTCGACGGTGAGCCCGGCGGCGAGCAGGGTCGCCCACTGGCGCGACAGCAAGGCGAGCTCGCTCGCCGGCAGGCGCCGGCGCGCGCGCAGGCGCGCAAGGGCGCCGGGGCGCTCGGCCGCGCTGCGTGCCTGCTGGCCGAGGTCGATCACCTCGACCGGATGCAGGCCGCGCTCGCGCAGCGCGCTGCGCGCGGCGCGGCCGGAATCGGCCTCGATCACGCCGGTGCTCGGCGTGCCCTGGAGGTCGAAGGCGCGGTAGCGGAAGGCGGTCATCGCTGCGGCCTCAGGCGCGGATCACGCGCTGCAGTTCCTCGGCGCTGGTCAGCCCGCTGGCGACATGGCGCTGGCCGTCCTCGAACAGGCTGCGCATGCCGGCGGCGCGCGCCCGCGTGCGCAGGCGATCTTCGTCGGCGCCATCGTGAATCAGGCGGCGGGTGGCGTCGTCCACCCCCAGGAGCTCATAGATCCCGGCGCGCCCACGGTAGCCGCTGTGGCCGCAGTGCTCGCACGCGCCGGGCTGCCAGCCGGCGACGCCGTCGCCGGGCGGCGCCGCGCGGCGGCACGCGCCGCACAGCTTGCGCACCAGGCGCTGGGCGAGCACGCCGCGCAGCGTGGACGCGAGCAGGAAGGGCTCGATGCCCATGTCCACCAGGCGGGTGACCGCCGCGGCGCTGTCGTTGGTGTGCAGGGTGGCGAGCACGAGGTGGCCGGTGAGGCTGGCCTGGATGGCGATCTGCGCGGTCTCGAGGTCGCGAATCTCGCCGATCATGATCACGTCCGGATCCTGGCGCAGGATTGCGCGCAGCGCGCGTGCGAAGTCGAGCTCGATGCGCGGGTTCACCGGGATCTGGCCGACACCGGGCAGATCGAATTCGACCGGGTCCTCGACGGTGACGATGTTGAGCCGGCCGGCATCCAGGCTCTGCAGTGCGGCGTACAGCGTGGTCGTCTTGCCCGAGCCGGTGGGACCGGTGACGAGCAGGATGCCGTGCGGCTGGCCGAGCAGCGTGGTGAAGGCGGCGCCAGTGTCGGGTGCCATGCCGAGGCCGTCGAGGCCGATCTGCCCGGCCTGCTTGTCGAGCAGGCGCAGCACCAGGCGCTCGCCGTGGGTGGTGGGCACGGTGGACACGCGCACATCCACGGCGCGCCCGGCCAGGCGCAGGGTGATGCGGCCGTCCTGGGGCAGGCGTTTCTCGGCAATGTCGAGCTGGGCCATGATCTTGATGCGCGAGGCCATCGCCGCGTGCAGGCCGCGGCGCGGGCGGGCGATGTCGCGCAGCACGCCGTCGCGGCGCAGGCGGACCACCGACTCGCGCTCGTAGGGCTCGATGTGCACGTCCGAGGCACCGTCGCGCACCGCCTGCGTAAGCAAGGCGTTGATCAGGCGGATGATCGGCGCGTCGTCCTGGGTATCGAGCAGGTCCTCGACCGCGGGCAGCTCGGTCATCAGGCGGTCGAGGTCGACATCCTGGTCAAGATCGGCCACCACCTCGGCGGCGCTGCCGCCGCCGCCATAGCGTTCGGCGAGGCGGGCATCGAACACTGCGCGCCCGACGCGCTGCAGGCGCAGCGGCAGGCCGACGCTGCGACGCACTTCGGCGAGCGCTTGCGGGCGCGCATCCTCGCGCACGATCACCTCCGCATGCTCAGCGCCGAGCGCGGCGAGCAGCACGCCGTGGTCGCGTGCGAAACCGTAGGGCAGCTCGAAGGCCATCAGCGTCCGTCCGCCGGCCGGCCGTCGCGCACCAGCGGGCGGAAGCTCAGGTCGACCACCGGCGCCGCTTCGGCAGGCGGCGGGTCGCGCAGCAGGTTTGGCCCTCCAGGCAGGTCGCGGTGCTGGCCGATCACGTAGTCGTAGCGGCTGTTGCTGAGCGCAGCGTAGCTGTCACGGTCGCGCAGGATCACCGGGCGCAGGAACACCACCAGATTGGTCTTGGCGCGCTTGCGCGTGTCGTAGCGGAACAGGTTGCCCGCGATCGGCAGGTCGCCAAGGATGGGCACCTTCTCCTCCCCCCCCGAGTAGCTGTCCTCGACCAGGCCGCCGAGCGCGAGGATGGCGCCGTCGTCGACCAGCACCATCGACTCGATCGAGCGCTTGGTGGTCACCGAGTTGCCGCTCGCCGCGCTCTCTGCGCTGCCCACCACGGCCGAGGCCTCCTGGTAGATCTGCAGGCGGATCGAGCCGCCTTCCGAGATCTGCGGCTTGACGTGCAGGGTGAGGCCGACGTCGCGCCGCTCGATGGTCTGGAAGGGATTGGCCGGCGTGGTGCCGCCGCCGGTGTTGGCGTACTGCCCGGTGACGAAGGGCAGGTTGCGGCCGACGACGATGCGCGCTTCCTCGTTGTCGAGGGTGATCAGGTTGGGTGTGGACAGGATGTTGGCGCTGACCTCGTTCTCGAGGAAGCGCGCGAGCACGCCCAGACTCAGCACCTCGCCGATGCCGGGCACGTTGACCTTGCCGCCGCCGATCACCAGGTTGAGCCCGTTGTTGGGTAGCGTCGGCGTACCACCGGCGGTGCCTGCGATGAGCTGGCCGAGGTTGCTGCCGCCGCTGCTGAAGAGCTGCGCACCGAGCACGCCGACGTCACCCGAGGAGCCGCCACCCACCCACTGGAAGCCGAACTCGGCCGCGCGCTCGGTGGAGATCTCGGCGATCAGCGCCTCGATATAGACTTGGGCGCGGCGGCGGTCGAGCTGGTCGATCACGCTGCGCAGGTTGCGATACACCGCATCGGGCGCAGTGATGATGAGCGCGTTGTTGACCGGGTCGGCCTGCACCATGCCGCCGCGCGCCGCAGCGGGGGTGGCCGTGTTGCTGCCCGGGGTGACGTTGCTGGTGCCGCGCAGCATGCCGCTGGCGGCGCCGAAGCCGCCCGCGCCGGCACCCGTCTCGGTGCCGAAGCCAGTGCCGCCGCTGACACGCGCGAGCGGTGTGCTGGTGGTGGCGATGCTCGAGCCCTCGCCGGCGAGCGCACCGTTGAGCGTGGCCGCGACCTGGGTGGCGTCGGCGTTGCGCAGGTAGACCACGTGCAGGTTGCCTCCAGCCCCGGGACGATCGAGGGCGAGGACGAGCTGGCGCACCGCGGCCAGCCGGCTCGGCGTGTCGGCGCGCACCAGCAGGCTGTTGCTGTGCGGTTCGGCGATGATCTGCGGGGGCGCCATGCCGCCGGCGCCCTGGCCGCCGGCGGTCTGTTCGGCAAGCAGGCGCGACAGCACCGGGGCGAGGTCGCTCGCCACCGCGTGCTGCAGCGCCAGCACTGCCACGTCGCCCTGCGGCACGTCGATCGAATCGATCACGCGGGCAAGGCGGCGCAGATTCTCGGCGTAGTCGGTGACCACCAGGGTGTTGTTGCCCGGGAAGGCGGTCACCGCGTTGTTGGCCGACACCAGCGGGCGCACCACATTGACCATGTGCGCGGCCGACTCGTGGCGCAGCACGAAGACCTGGGTGAGCAGACGGTCGCCGCGCGCGCCGCCGGCGCCCTGGCGGCCGCTGACCACCGGCACGCCGTGCAGCTTGGCGTCAGCCTCAGGCACCAGCTTGGTGACGCCGGCTTCCTCGATCGCCGCGTAGCCCTGCAGGCGCAGCGCCGAAAGCAGGATCTGGTAGGTCAGGTCGGGCGTCACCGGGGTGTTGGTGGTGATGTTGATCTTGCCCTTGACGCGCGGGTCGATGAGGAAATTGCGCCCCGAAATGCGACCGATGGCCTGGATCACCGACTCGATCTCGGCATTCTGGAAGTTGAGCGTGACGGGCTCGCCAGCGGCCCTTGCGGGACTGGCCGCGAAGCCGCAGGCGGTAATGGCCAGGGTCAGCCATGCGCGGCGCAAGGTGGCGCGGCGCACTGTGAGCATGGGCCTGGCTTGCGTGCAGCGGGGGGGAAGACGGGTCATCAGTGATCGCGGCTGGGCCCGTTGTCGATGACGGGCGTGGGTGGACGGACGGTGTCGCGGACGGTGTCGGGCTGCCTCCCGGTGCGCGGGGACAGGGTGAGGCGGCTGCGCCGGCCGTCGTGCTCGAACTCGGCGGCTTCGGGCAGCAGGCGGATCAGCACGCGTCCGTCGGGCAGTGACTGCCCCGGACTGAGGCTGAGCGTAGCGCCATCGGCGGCCTGCAGGATCACGAAACCGGGCAGGGCGCCGAAACCGGTGGCGATGCCGGTGATCGTGTAGCGACCGTCACCGGCCACGGCCGCGACCGACGCCTGGCCCTCGACCTGCGCAGGCTGGCCGACATGCAGGCCGATGCGGGCAGCGACCTTGCGGGCATCGGCCTCGTGCCGTGCAAGCGCCGCCACCGACTGCGGTGCCGCGAACTGCCAGAACAACTCGGCCGCAACCCAGGCGCAGCCGGCGAGGGCGATTGCCCAGGCCAGCAGCGGCAGCATGTGCGGAACAACGCGGAGGGCGCCGGCAGACGGCAGGGAGAGCTTCGACATCGGCAAGCGTTGGTGGCCCGGTGTGCCCTGGGGCACGGTCATGGAGGCGCGCAAAAGGCCTGCAAGTATATGCCAGCGCCCGCGAATCCCGCATCGGCACGGCAAATGGATCGGAGCGGCAGCGCTTGGATGCGCGTGGATCGCGTGGGCCGCCACGCGCTACCGCAGCAAGGGCAGGTAATCGCCGACAAAGGTCCCCCCCGCATCGAATGCCCGATCCTCGTCGATCAAGGTCGGCGTCACCCCGATGCCATAGGTGAAGTCGGCGACGCGCTCGTTGATCGGACGGTCGGTGATCGCCTCGCCGAGGACGTACGGCCGGCCATCCTGGTGCGGGTAGGCGGTATCGGCAGTACGGAAATAGCGCAGGGTGAAGGGCGTGTGATCGAAGACGTCCTTGCCGAACTCGTAGCGCTGGGTGGCGACCACCTGGCGGTAGCGGGCCGCGGCGGCGAGGGCGTCGCTGCGAGTGGGCAGGAAGAGTTCGGCACGGAT
>JAKLLJ010000022.1 GCA_023150215.1 Thauera sp.
AAATACTTCATCACCGGCCTGCTGATCTGGCTCCCGCTGGCGATCACCTACATGGTGATCGCCTGGATCGTCGGCACGCTCGACGCGATCCTGCTGTGGCTGCCCGCCGAATACCAGCCGAGCCGCTACATCGGCTTCGACATCCCCGGCGTGGGCGTCGTCGCGAGCCTGCTGCTGGTGTTCTTCACCGGCCTGGTCGCCGCCAACGTGCTCGTGCAGAAGCTCGTGCAGCTCTGGGAAGCGCTGCTTGCCCGCATCCCGGTCGTCAAGTCGATCTACTACAGCGTCAAGCAGGTCTCCGACACGGTGTTCTCGAGCAACGGCCAGGCCTTCCGCAAGGCGCTGCTGGTGCAATACCCGCGCGAGGGCGTGTGGACCATCGCCTTCCTCACCGGCCAGCCGGGCGGCGACGCGGCCGAGCACCTGCGCGGCGACTACGTCAGCGTGTATGTACCGACCACGCCCAACCCGACCTCGGGCTTCTTCCTGATGATGCGGCGCAGCGAGGTCGTCGAGCTCGACATGAGCGTGGACGACGCGCTCAAGTACATCATCTCGATGGGCGTGGTCGCTCCGCCGGCGCGCAGGCCGGAACCCGTGCCCGCGCTGTCCGACACCTGAACGAAGCTCCCCGAACACTCCAGCCTCTCCACCCTGCCGAATCCTGAATCCCCGGGCGCAAGCGCCCCCGAACCTGCGGAACCCGACATGCGAACTCACTACTGCGGCAAAGTCACCGCCGCCGACCTCGACCAGATCGTCACCATTTGCGGCTGGGTACATCGCCGCCGCGACCACGGCGGCGTCATCTTCATCGACCTGCGCGATCGCGAGGGCCTGGTGCAGGTGGTGTGCGACCCCGACCGCGCGGAGATGTTCAAGACGGCCGAATCGGTGCGCAACGAGTTCGTCCTCAAGCTGAGCGGCAAGGTGCGCCGCCGTCCCGCCGGCACCGAGAACGCCAACCTCGTCTCGGGCGAGATCGAGATCCTCTGCCACGACATCGAGGTGCTCAACGCCGCCGCCACGCCGCCCTTCCAGCTCGACGACGAGAACCTGTCCGAGACGGTGCGCCTGACCAACCGCGTCATCGACCTGCGTCGCCCGCAGATGCAGAAGAACCTGATGCTGCGCTACAAGACCACGATGGCCTTCCGCCGCTTCCTCGATGGCGCCGGCTTCATCGACGTCGAGACGCCGATGCTCACCAAGAGCACGCCCGAAGGCGCACGTGACTACCTGGTGCCCTCGCGCGTGCACCCGGGCCAGTTCTTCGCCCTGCCGCAGTCGCCGCAGCTCTTCAAGCAGCTCTTCATGATCGCGGGCTACGACCGCTATTACCAGATCGTCAAGTGCTTCCGCGACGAGGACCTGCGCGCCGACCGCCAGCCCGAATTCACCCAGGTCGATCTCGAGACCTCGTTCATGAACGAGCACGAGATCACCGCCCTGGTCGAGGAGATGATCCGCTTCGTGTTCCGCGAGGCGATGGCCGTCGAGCTGCCCGCGCCCTTCCCGCGCATGACCTACGCCGAGGCGATGCACCGCTTCGGCTCGGACAAGCCCGACCTGCGCGTCACCCTCGAACTCACCGACGTCACCGACGCGGTGCAGGACGTCGCCTTCAAGGTCTTCAGCGGTCCCGCCACGTCGGGCGGCCGCGTCGCCGCGATGCGCGTGCCCGGCGGCAACAGCCTGACTCGCGGCGAGATCGACGAGTACACCAAGTTCGTCGGCATCTACGGCGCCCGCGGCCTGGCCTACATCAAGGTCAACGACGTCACCCAGCCCAACGAGCAGGGCCTGCAGTCGCCGATCGTCAAGAACCTCCACGAAACCGCGCTGCGCACCATCCTCGAGCGCACCGGCGCACAGTCGGGCGACCTGATCTTCTTCGGTGCCGACAAGACCAAGGTGGTCAACGACGCCATGGGCGCGCTGCGCATCAAGCTCGGCCACGAGAAAGCTTACGTGACGGGCGAGGCCTGGCGTCCGCTGTGGGTGGTCGACTTCCCGATGTTCGAGTACGACGAGGACGACAAGCGCTGGACCGCCTGCCACCACCCCTTCACCAGCCCGAAGGACGAGCACATCGATCTGCTCGAATCCAACCCGGGCGAGTGCCTGGCCAAGGCC
Organism: Thauera sp.; assembly: GCA_023150215.1. Classification (GTDB taxonomy): domain Bacteria; phylum Pseudomonadota; class Gammaproteobacteria; order Burkholderiales; family Rhodocyclaceae; genus Thauera. The sequence continues at coordinate 2,137 of JAKLLJ010000022.1, forward strand.
TACGACCTCGCGTTGAACGGCTGGGAAATCGGCGGCGGCTCGGTGCGTATCCACCGCGCCGACGTGCAGGCGCGCGTGTTCGAGGCGCTCAACATCGGCCCCGAGGAGCAGCAGGCCAAGTTCGGCTTCCTGCTCGACGCGCTCAAGTACGGCGCGCCGCCGCACGGCGGCCTCGCCTTCGGCCTCGACCGCATCGTCACGATGATGACCGGCGCAGAATCCATCCGTGACGTGATCGCCTTCCCCAAGACCCAGCGTGCCCAGTGCCTGCTCACCGACGCGCCGAGCGGCGTGGACGAGAAGCAGTTGCGCGAACTGCACATCCGCCTGCGCCAGAAGGTCGACACCCAGGTCGAGATCGAGCGCGGCTGATCACCTCACCAGGCGCCGCAGCCCGCGAAGCCCCCGCAACGAAGACCGGCTTTTCTTCGTTGCGGGGGCTTCAGGCTTTGCGCTGCCTGCCGTAATCTTCGCTCATGGCACGCCGTCAGCGTGCGTCCGGTTCCCCTCCGATGCTGCTGCTGCCCCACGATCTCGATGTCCTCGTTGTCGAAAGCCAGGCGACCATGCGCGCGCAGCTGCGCACCATGCTCACGTCCATCGGCATCGAGGCGCCGCATTTTGCGGTGTCGGCAACCATGGCCATGCGCACCTTGCGCGCGCAGCGTTTCGACCTCGTGCTGTGCGAATACAACCTGGGCGAGGGCCAGGACGGCCAGCACCTGCTCGAAGACCTGCGTCAACACGGCATCATCCCGCTCGACACCCTGTTCGTGATGATCACCGCCGAACGCAACTACGAGCGCGTGATCAGCGCCTGCGAGCTGCTCCCCAACGACTACATCCTCAAGCCACTCACCGCCGAGAGCCTGCGCGTACGCCTGCTGCGCGCGTTCGAAAAGCGCGACGCCTTCGTACCGGTGTGGCAGCAGATGAAGATCGGCGACCCCGTCGGTGCGCTGCAGGCCTGCCGTGAGGCACGCAACCAACACCCGCAATACCTGGTGGACTTCATGCGCCTGCAGGCCGAGCTGCATGCGCAGGTCGGCCAGATCGACGAGGCCGAGGCGCTGTACCGCGAGATTCTTGGCGCACGCCCGATCCCGTGGGCTTCGCTGGGGCTCGCACGCATGCTGGTGGTCCGCCAGGCTTGGGTCGAGGCCGAGCACCTGCTCGTCGAACTGGTCGGCCATCACGAGCACTTCATCGAAGCGCACGAGCTGCTTGCCCGTGTGCTCGAGGAGACCGCCCGCCCGGCCGAGGCCTGCGAGGCCCTGCAGCGTGCGAGCGAGCTCTCGCCCTACCGCCTGCCGCGCCTGCGCCGCCTCGGCGAACTCGCGCTGCAGGCGGGAGACCCCGCACGCGCCGAGCGCAGCCTGGCCGAAGCGGTCAAGCGCGGCAGCTACTCCGAGTTCCGCGACCCGGAAGACCACGTCCGCCTGCTGCAGGCCCAGCTCGCTGGCGACCGGCTCGACGAGGCGCAGGCCACCCTCGGCGACCTCGAGCGCTCGATGGCCCGTCATCCCAAGGGCGAACTGTGCATGGCAGTCGGGGGCGCACTGATCGAGGGCCATCGCAAGGACGCCACGGGCGACGACCTGCGCGATGCAGTGCGGCGTGCCCTCGGCAACCCGGAACGCATCCGCGAACTCTCCCCCGGGCTGCGCAAGGACCTGCTCGAGCTTTGCTACGATCGCCAGCTCGAGGACGAAGGCCGGCAGCTGCTCGCCGACCTGATGCGCACCCACACCGACGATCGCACTCTCGCCACCGCACGCGCCGCGCTCAAGGCGCGGGGCTTCGAGGCGCTGTCGGAACAGGTCGAACAGCAGGTCCAGGCCGAGGTGCGGACGCTGGTCGGCGCCGGTGCGGAGAAGGCGCGCGCCGGCGACTTCGACGGCGCGGTCGCCGAGATGATGAATGCCGCGCGCAAGTTGCCGGGCAACCCGCACGTGCTGTTCAACGCGGCGCTCGCGCTGCTTCGCCACATCGAGCACCGTGGCTGGAACGAGGCCTTCGCCGCCCAGGCGCGCAACCTGATTGAGCGCATCCAGCGCCTGGCGCCGGCCAATCCGCGCCTGCCGGCCATCACCGAATTCCGCCACGACCTCATGAAACGCTACGGCATCCGTCCCGAGCGCGTGCCGGCCACCCGCCCACGCCAGGCCTGAACGCCAACATGGCAAGCACCTTTCTGCTCCGCCTCTTCCTGCTGCTTTCGCTGGCCACGCTGCTGTCAGGCTGCGCGCCGACCAGCGCACCGGACGGCGACCCGCGCGCGCAGTCCTTCGCCCATCCCTCGCACGCAGGCCTCCCGCCCGAAGCGCTCGACACGCTCGCGCTGATCCAGCGCGGCGGCCCCTTCCCCTACCGCAAGGACGGCACCCCCTTCCAGAACCGCGAGCGTCTGCTGCCGGACAAGCCGCGCGGCTATTACCGCGAATACACCGTGCCCACGCCCGGCGCGCGCGACCGCGGCGCGCGCCGCATCGTCACCGGCGGCGATCCACCCGCCGTGTTCTACTACACCGCCGACCACTACCGCAGCTTCCGGCCGATCGAACCCCTTCCTGCCAATTCCCGATGAACCCGGCCCGCAACCCCCGCTTCCCGCAGGCCCGCGACGGCCATCCCTGCATCCGCATCGACCTCGCGGGTTGCACCACCAAGGCGGAACTGCTCGCGCGCATCGCGCACACCCTGCATTTCCCCGACTGGTTCGGACACAACTGGGATGCGCTCGCCGACTGCCTGTGCGATCTGTCCTGGCTGCCCGGGACGAGCTGGCACATCGAGTTCAACAATGTCGAAGCGCTGAATAGCGCCGAGCCGGCGACCTTCGCGATCTTGCTCGAGATCCTTGCTGAGGCCGCCTCATTCTGGCTCGACCATGACGGTCTCCTCGACTACGGCTTCACCCCGGGCGGTCCGGAGGCGACACCGGCCCCCGCGGGGACGCAGCCATGAGTTCGGCCAGGCAGCCGGGACAGTAGCACTCACCCGCGGCGGCCGGCACTGCGAACGCCGCCGGCAGTGCCGCACACCAGCATCCGGAGGTGCCGGCGCGCATGCCGCAGGTGAAGGTCGTGCCGCAGCGCGGGCAGGTGTTGGTGGGTTCGGCCATGATTCTTGCCTATCCTGTGGGAGCTGATGGGAGCGGAGCGTAGCGCAGCACCGCAGCAAAAGCTCGCGGCTCCCGCCGCTCCCGCATAAACGGATGCCGAATGTCCCCAAACGCCACACCCACCCCCGTGTAGGAGCGGCGGCAGCCGCGAACCCTTCCTCCCCCCACCTTCCTACCTCCCCTCCCCCCCACCTTCCCACCGCCCCTCTCCCCCAGCCCCATCCTCTTGAAAACCCCGCCCCCGCGCCTATATTGGTGTTGAAGCCGGCAGGGCCGGCGACTACTCAGGCAAAGGAGGAAACCGACATGAGCAGCAATCTCACCCGTCGTCCCGACCCACTGGAAGATTTTTTCCGTGGCTTCTTCGTGCGCCCGGTCGATTTCGGCGGTTCGCCGCTGCCCAGCATCGCCGCGGGAGCCGAAGCACCACAGATGCGGGTCGACGTCAAGGAGACCGCCCAGGGCTACGAGGTCCATGCAGAGCTGCCCGGAATGAAGAAGGACGACATCCACGTCCATATCGACGGCCCGGTGGTGTCGATCAGCGCCGAGCGCAAGCAGGAGAAGGAAATCAAGGAAGGCGAGAAGGTGCTGCGCACCGAACGCTATTTCGGCAAGGTCTCGCGCAGCTTCCAGCTCGGCCAGGAGATCGACGAGGCCAAGGCCACCGCGAAGTTCAACGACGGCGTGCTCGAGCTGGCACTGCCGAAGAAGGCCGAGGCGCAAGCCAAGCGGCTGACCGTCGAGTAAGTGCGACATCGCCCGCGATAACGCAGGCGTCCCCACGCAAGCCCGGGATGGCGCAGGCCACCCGGGCTTTTTGCTGTCCGTGCAGAGGCCGCAGGGGCAGGTTCTACAGGACCCTCAGCCATCGCACGCCGGGCGTCGGGTGCCGCGAGGCGCGGTGGATTGGCAGCATGTTGCACAAAGGTTCGCGGCTTCCGCCGCTCCTACACGCGGCCCCAAGCGCGGGTGGCTTTCTGTAGGAGCGGCGGAAGCCGCGAACCCTCCTGATTTCCGCCCACGGTGTCGACGTGGGCGGCCGGGCCTCACTTGCTCTTGATCATGGTGCCGACGCCGTGGTCGGTCAGGATCTCGAGCAGCAGGCAGTGTTCGACGCGACCGTCGATGATGTGCACCGACTTCACGCCATTGCGCGCCGCATCCAGTGCCGAGCCGATCTTGGGCAGCATGCCGCCCGACAGCGTGCCATCGGCCACCAGATCGTCGATCTGGCGCGGGGTCAGGCCGGTGAGCAGATTGCCCGCCTTGTCGAGCACGCCCGGAGTGTTGGTGAGCAGCACCAGCTTCTCGGCATGGAGGATCTCGGCCAGTTTGCCCGCCACCACATCGGCGTTGATGTTGTAGGTCTCGCCTTCGTCACCGACACCGATCGGCGCGATCACCGGAATGAAGTCGCCCTGGTCGAGGAAGGCGATCAGGCTGGGGTCGATCGCGGTGATCTCGCCCACCTGGCCGACGTCCACCACATCGCCCGGCGCATCCTTCTTCTGCATCAGCAGCTTTTTGGCGCGGATGAAGCTGGCGTCCTTTCCGGTCAGGCCCACCGCCTTGCCGCCGGCCTGGTTGATCAGGTTGACGATTTCCTTGTTGACCTGGCCACCGAGCACCATCTCGACCACTTCCATGGTCTCGGCGTCGGTCACCCGCATGCCCTGGATGAACTCGCCCTTCTTGCCCACGCGTGCGAGCAGGCTCTCGATCTGCGGGCCGCCGCCATGCACCACCACCGGGTTGAGGCCGACCAGCTTGAGCAGCACGACATCGCGCGCAAAGCAATCCTTGAGATGCGGATCGGTCATCGCGTTGCCGCCGTACTTGATGACGATGGTCTTGTCGAAGAAGCGTTTGATATAAGGCAGCGCCTCGGCAAGGATCTCGGCCTTGCGTGCGGGCGTGACGTCTTGGTGGTGGACGGACTGGGTCATCGGAAGACTCCTTGATCGGACAGCGCGATTCTAGTGGGCAGGCTACGGAACCGGAAGCGCAGTGCAGCAAAGGCGCTGCAAGGCCAAGAAGTATATTCCGGGCTTATTGCGTTTTTTACTTCGTTTAATTGGAACTATCGATCAGCTTCGATCATCCTGATAGTGAGCTTCCGAATCGCCCCGCCCGAAGAAAGGCCGCCGCTTGCGCCGCACCCAGGCGCCTGCAACGGCGGAATCGCCCCGCCCGAGCATCACCTCTGTAGGAGCGGCGGAAGCCGCGAACTCGTCATCCCGCCCGCCTCGTCCAGCCCCTGCCCCGCCCGCCCCTCAACAGGACCCAGATCATGGTAACCAAAGTCGCCCGCCTGCATTTCCAGCACGCCAGCCCGTCCGGCGCACTGCGCGCGCTGAGCGGCTGGCTGATCGCCATCACCGGCCTCGCCCTGCTCGTCGCCCAGTTCGCGCGCAGCATCGAGGAGTTCGAGCCCGCGCTGTCGGGCGCGGTCGCGGGGGGTGCGATGGCGGCGGCAGCGACTGCGCTTGGCGCCCTGCCCCTGCTCGTGGTGCGCAAGATCGGTGCCGGTGCGCAAGGCCTGCTGCTCGGATTCGGCGCCGGCGTGATGCTCGCCGCGAGCGTGTTCTCGCTGCTGCTGCCCGGCTTCGACGCCGCGCTCGTTCACACCGGCTCGGACACCAGCGCCGCGCTGCTGGTCGCACTCGGCGTGCTGCTCGGCGCCGGCGGGCTGCTCGCGATGGACCGCGCCCTGCCCCACACCCACTTTCCCGAGGGGCGGCGCAGCGCCGCCGCCGTGTGGCTGTTCGTGTTCGCGATCGCGGTGCACAACATCCCCGAAGGGCTTGCGATCGGCGTCGCTGCCGGCCTCGACGGCAGCGCCGTGGGGTCGGGCGATGCAGTGGCTGCCGGCATCTCGCTGCAGAACGTTCCGGAGGGCCTGATCGTCGCGATCGCGCTTGTGAGCGCCGGCTACAGCCGCTGGCTGGCTTTCGGTGTCGCCGCGGTCTCCGGCCTGATCGAGCCGATCGCCGCGATCGCCGGGTCGATGATGGTGTCCGCTTCGGCGATGATCCTGCCCTGGGGCTTGGCCGGCGCGGCTGGCGCGATGCTGTTCGTGGTCAACCACGAGATCATTCCCGAGTCCCACCGCCGTGGCCACGAGACACTCGCCACCGGCGGACTGATGGTGGGCTTCGTGCTGATGATGCTGATGGACGCGTTGCTTGGGTGAGGGGTGAGGCGCATCAAGACGAAGGGCGCTCCGCGGAGCGCCCTTCGTGTGTTCGGGGTGGCGAGCCTGACCCCCGGCACTTGCAGGGAGCGGCTGTGGCTGCTGCCTTCCGGCCCTGACCAGGTTCACCGCGCTGCAATGCGGGGAGACCCGCCACGGCCGGCATTGTAGCAGCATGCCGGCCGCTGCGGTGCGGCAAAGCCGTCGCAGCCGCGATCAGCCCTTGAGCTCGGGGAAGTCTTCCTCGAAGAACTCCAGCTCGCCGCGCGCGGCCTCGCCGCGCGCCTCTTCCGCCTTGCGCAGCTCGACGCGGCGAATCTTGCCCGAGATGGTCTTGGGCAGGTCAGCGAAGGACAGGCGGCGGATGCGCTTGTACGGCGCCAGGCGTTCGCGGGTGAAGGCGAAGATGTCCTTCGCCAGCTCGCGGCTCGGCTCCTGGCCGGCGACCAGGATCACGAAGGCCTTGGGCACCGCCAGGCGCAGCGGATCCGGGCTCGGCACCACCGCGGCTTCGGCCACCGCCGGGTGCTCGATCAGCACGCTCTCGAGCTCGAAGGGGCTGATGCGATAGTCCGAGGCCTTGAACACGTCGTCGGCGCGGCCGACGTAGGTGATGTAGCCATCCTCGTCGATGCTGGCGACGTCACCGGTGCGGTAGTGACCGTCACGCATGACTTCGGCGGTCTTGGCGGCGTCGCCGGCGTAGCCGACCATCAGGCCCACCGGACGGTGCTCGCCCATCACCAGCGCCACTTCACCCTCGACCGAGGGCTTGCTCTCGGCGTCGAGCAGGGCGATCTTGTAGCCGGGCAGCGGACGGCCCATGGAGCCGGGCTTGAGCGGCTGGTCAGGCGTGTTGCCGATCTGCGCGGTGGTCTCGGTCTGGCCGAAACCATCGCGGATGGTGATGCCCCAGGCCTTCTTCACCTGCTCGATGACCTCGGGGTTGAGCGGCTCACCGGCGCCGATCAGTTCGCGCAGCTTGGTCTTCACCGCGGCCAGGTCCTGCTGGATCAACATGCGCCACACGGTCGGCGGCGCGCACATGGTGGTGACCTCGTACTTGACCAGCACGTCGAGCAGGGCCGCCGCGTTGAAGCGGTTGTAGTTGTACAGGAACACGCAGGCGCCGGCGTTCCAGGGCGCGAAGAAGCAGCTCCAGGCGTGCTTGGCCCAGCCCGGCGAGGAGATGTTCATGTGGCGGTCGTTGGGCTTCAGGCCGATCCAGTACATCGTCGACAGGTGGCCGACCGGGTAGGACTGGTGGGTGTGCAGCACCAGCTTGGGCTTGGAGGTGGTGCCCGAGGTGAAGTACAGCAGCAGCGGGTCGTCGACGCGGGTCACGCCGTCCGGGATGAACTGGTCGGACTCGGCCGCGGCCTCCTCGAAGGCCTTCCAGCCCGCCGGCGCGCCGCCCACGGCGATGCGGCCGAAGCTGCCGGGCAGGCTCTCGAACTTGTCGGTGTGGGCCTTGCCGATCACCACATGCTTGACCTGGCCACGCTCGACGCGGTCCACCAGGTCTTCTGGGGTCAGCAGCGTGGTCGCGGGGATCACCACCGCGCCGAGCTTGATCGCGGCGAGCATGGTCTCCCACAGCGGCACTTCGTTGCCGAGCATGATCAGGATGCGCTCGCCGCGCTTGACGCCCTGCTTGCGCAGCCAGTTGGCGACGCGGTTCGAGCGCGCCGACATCTCGGCGAAGCTCAGCTTCGACTCGCTGCCGTCCTCCTCAATGATCCACAGCGCCGGGTTGTCGTTGCCCTTGGCCATCGAATCGAAGTAGTCCAGCGCCCAGTTGAACCCCTTCAACTGGGGCCACTTGAAGCCGGCATAGGCCGTCGCGTAATCGCTGCGGTGCTGCAGCAGAAAGTCGCGCGCGGCGAGAAATTCGTTGACTGCGCTCATGGTGCTCTCCTCTCCAGGACGTCTATTGAAATCTGCCGGGGCTGAGCTGCCGACCCGAATTTCATTATTTTACGTTGACGTTAACGCATTGCAGCAATCTGGATCAAAAATCACCGCGTCCCTGAAAACGCCCCCGACTTTCCATGTTGGGCGGATTGGCACGCCATTCGCGCCTTCCGGTGCTCCTACACGACAATCTCCGCTGCCCTGTAGGAGCGGCGGCAGCCGCGAACGGGCGTCGCAGCAACCGCCGCGCATCCTCGGGGCTCCGCCGTACATCTCCGGGGCACCGCCGCATTCGCGCCTTCCGGCGCTCCTACACGACAAGCGCTGACGCCCTGTGGAGCGGCGCGAGCCCGAAGGCGGCGCTTCCACCCGGTATACTCGCAAGGCCGAGCCTCATGCCGCCAACGCCCGCACAAGGAACAACCATGCCCACGTCCTCGCCCCGCCTGACCGCCCGTTACGGCAGCGAATCCATGCCGCCGGAAGCCGCGCTCAACCCGTTGATCGAGCACTTGCTCGACCATCGCTCGGTGCGCACCTACCTGCCCGACCCGGTCACCGACGCCGAGCTCGCTGCAATCATCGCCGCTGCCCAATCGGCGGCAAGCTCGTCCAACCTCAACGTGTGGAGCGTGGTCGCCGTGCGCGACGCCGAGCGCCGCGCACGGCTCGCCGAACTGGCCGGCAACCAGGCCCACGTGCGTGAGGCGCCGCTGCAGCTCGTGTGGCTTGCCGACCTCGCCCGCCTGCGCCGCGTCGCCACGCGGCTCGAGCGCCCGGCCGACGGCCTCGACTACCTCGAGATGTTCCTCACCGGGGTGATCGACGCCGCGCTCGCCGCGCAGAACGGCGCCGCTGCGGCCGAATCGCTCGGCCTCGGCATGGTCTATATCGGCGGCATGCGCAACCACCCCGAGGCGGTCGCCGAACTGCTCGGCCTGCCACCGGGCGTGTTCGCGGTGTTCGGCATGTGCGTCGGCCGCCCCGATCCGGCACGCCCGGCCGACATCAAGCCGCGCCCGCCGCAGTCGGTGGTGCTGCATCACGAGCGCTACTCGCTCGAAGCCCAGGACGCTGGGCTTGCAGCCTACGACCGCGCGATGGAACGCTTCTACGCCGAGCAGAAGATGAACGTGCACGGCACCTGGAGCGTGCATTCGGCCAAACGCATCGCCGGCCCGGAAACCCTCTCCGGTCGCCATCGCCTGATCGAAGCGCTCAAGGCGCTCGGCTTCGCACTCAAGTAATCCGCCACGTCTCGAGGATCCGCTATGCGCAAACGCGAAAACACGCTGACCACCGACCAGAAGGCGCTCGCCGTCAACCTCGACAAGTACAAGTACGGCTCCATCGTCGAGATCGGCGCCGGCCAGGAGGTCGCGCGCCGCTTCTTCCAGGTCGGCGCCGCCGCCGGCACCGTCGCCAAGACCATGTCGGCCTACGACATGGCGGTCAGCGACGACATCTACGGCCATGTCGACCGCTACGTCAGCCGCGCCCGCCTGCTGCAGATGCTGGACAAGGAGTTCACCCAGGTCGTCGCCCGCCTCGCCCATTTGCGGCCGAAGAACACCACCTTCTTCGCCTACGCGGCCACCGTCACCGCGCGCAGCTTCAAGCAGAAGAACGAATGCCACGGCTGGGTCGGCATCCGCCTGCAGCTGCACCCGGGCGCCGAACCGAGCGACGTGATCATGCACGTGCGCATGCTCGACAACGACAACGCGCTGCAGTCGGAGGCGCTCGGCATCCTCGGCGTCAACCTCATCCACGGCGCCTTCTTCCACCACCAGAATCCCGAATGGGTGATCGAGGGCCTGGCCGACGGGCTGGGCTCGGAGCGCATCGAGGTCGACCTGATCCACTTCTCCGGCCCCTACTTCGAGGAGGTCGAGAACCGCCTGATGAACCTGCACCTGATCCGCAGCTGGCTCACGCGCGCCGTGGTGTTCAACCCGCAGGGCGAGGTCGTGGTGCCGGGCGAGCTCTTCTACCGCAAGCCGGTGATGGTGATGCGCGGCAGCTTCAAGCCGGTGACCTACGTCAACGTGGACATGATGCGCTCCGGCCTGCGCCAGTTCAGCCAGCTCGCCGCGGTCGACGAGAACGAGATCCTGTCGCTCGCCGAGGTCACGATGAACTCGCTGATCAGCGGCGACAACGTCGATGGCGCCGACTTCCTCGCCCGCATCGACCTGCTCGCCTCGCAGGGCTACACGGTGATGATCTCGGACTACGTGCGCTTTTTCCGCCTGCGCGCCTACCTGCGCCGCTACACCCTCAAGCCGATCGGCATCGTGCTGTCGGTGCGCGACTTCGCCTTCCTGTTCGACGAGAAGTACTACGAGGGCCTGGAGGGCGGCATTCTCGAGGCCTTCGGCAAGCTGTTCCCGGACAACACCCACGTGTATGTCTATCCCTCGCGCCCGCGCGGCGGCGACCCGGGTGCGCTGGTCACCCTCGACAACGTGCAGGTGCCCGCCAACCTGCGCCATCTGCTCGCCTTCCTGAAGGAAAACGACAAGCTGCTCGCCGTGCAGCCGCAGGACGAGGGCCACCTCCACATCGACGTCGGCGACGTGCTCGCCGGCCTGCGCCGCGGCCGCGGCGACTGGGAGGCCGACGTGCCCGAAGGCGTGGCGCAGCGCATCATCGAAGGGCGCTTGCTGGGCTTCGACACCGAGTGAGGGAAGGCCCGCCGCGGCAAACCTGCCGCGGCGGCGGGATGCAAGCCGGTGGCGGACCGCGCCGACAGCTCGCCGTTGAACTTCCGGGGGCACTGCGGTCTGTCTTAATGCAGCGCAACAATTGCGCGACCGGACGAGCACGGATGAGGCCTGGTCCGTCTTGCCCCCAACGCCCCGAAACGACCGGCACGGAGCCCGACGATGAGCCCGCGAACCGCCCGCGATTTCCGCCTCGACGCCCCCCACGCCCTCGCGGCCAGTGCCGCGCTCGCCGCGCTCGCCAGCGCTCCGTGCGGCCTGTCCGCCACCGAGGCCGCGCGCCGGCTCGAGGCGCTCGGCGCCAACCGCCTGCCCGAGCCGCCCAGGGACGGCGCACTGAAGCGCTTCTTCAAGCATTTCAATGACGTGCTGATTTATGTGCTGCTCGGCGCCGCGACCATCACCGCACTGCTCGGGCACTGGATCGACACCGGCGTGATCCTCGGCGTGGTCGTCATCAACGCCATCATCGGCTTCATCCAGGAAGGCAAGGCCGAGCAGGCGCTCGCGGGCATCCGCAAGATGCTGTCGCTGCACGCGCAGGTGTGCCGCGACGGGCGCTGGAACGCGATCGACGCCGACACCCTGGTCGCGGGCGACATCGTGCGCCTGCGCTCCGGCGACCGCGTGCCGGCCGACCTGCGCCTGATCGAGGCCACCAACCTGCGCATCGAGGAGTCCGCCCTCACCGGCGAATCGGTGCCCGCCGACAAGGGCTGCGACGCGGTGGCGGCCGATGCCGGCGTCGGCGACCGCAGCGGCATGGCATTTTCCGGCACTCTGGTCGCCGCCGGGCGCGGCACCGGCGTGGTGGTGGCCACCGGGGCCGACACCGAACTCGGCCGCATCAACCGCCTGATCGCCGAGGTGCAGACGCTGCAGACCCCGCTCACGCGGCAGATGGCGCAGTTCAGCAAGGTGCTGTCGGGGGCGATCGTCGCGCTCGCGCTGCTGATGCTGGCGGTCGGCCTGCAGGTGCACGACCTGCCGCTCGCCGACGTCTTCCTCGCCGCAATCGGCTTTGCGGTGGCGGCCATCCCCGAGGGCCTGCCGGCGATCCTCACCATCACGCTCGCACTCGGCGTGCAGCGCATGGCGCAGTGCAAGGCGATCACGCGCAAGCTGACCGCAGTCGAGGCGCTCGGCTCAGTCACCGTGATCTGCTCGGACAAGACCGGCACGCTGACGAAGAACGAGATGACCGTGCGCCATGTGATCACCCGTGGCGGCTTCTATCAGGTCAGCGGCACCGGCTACCAGCCCGAGGGCGACATCACCCTCGAGGGCAAGACCGCCAGCCTGGCGCAGCACGGCCACCTGCACGCGCTGATCGAAGTGGTCGCGGTCGCCAACGACACCCACGTCACCGAGGAGGACGGCCAGTGGAAGGTCACCGGCGAGCCCACCGAAGGCGCGCTGCGCACCCTCGCGCACAAGGCCGGCTTCGACGCCGACGCCCATGAGCGCCACGCCAGCATCCCGTTCGAGTCGGCCAACAAGTTCATGGCCACGCTCAACACTGCGCCCGGCGGCACCCGCCGCATCCTGTTGAAGGGTGCGCCCGACCGCCTGCTCGACCGGTGCACGAGCGAGCTCGGCGCCAGCGGCGGGCTCGAGCCGCTCGAGCGCAGCTTCTGGGAGCAGCAGATCGAGGCCTTGAGCGCCGAAGGCTTGCGCGTGCTCGCCGCGGCCGCGCGCGAGGTCGCGGACGACAAAGAGGCGCTCGCGCTCGAGGATCTCGAGCAAGACATGGTCTTCCTCGGCCTCATCGGCATCATCGACCCGCCGCGCCCGGAGGCCATCGACGCCATCCGCTCCTGCCACACCGCCGGCATCCGCGTGAAGATGATCACCGGCGACCACGCCGGCACCGCGCGCGCGATCGGCATCGAGATGGGCCTCGGCACGGCCGAGTCGCTGCGCGTGGTGTCGGGCGCCGAGATCGAGGCCGCCTCGGACGAGGAACTGCAGCAGTTCGCCCAGGACTGCGACATCTTTGCCCGCACCAGCCCCGAGCACAAGCTGCGCCTGGTCACCGCGCTGCAGGCGCGCGGCGAGGTGGTGGCGATGACCGGCGACGGCGTCAACGACGCCCCCGCGCTCAAGCGCGCCGACGTCGGCGTGGCGATGGGCATCAAGGGCACCGAGGCCACCAAGGAAGCCGCCGAGATCGTCCTCGCCGACGACAATTTCTCCACCATCGAGCGTGCCGTCGAGGAAGGCCGCACGATCTACGACAACCTGCGCAAGGCCATCCTCTTCATCCTGCCCACCAACGGCGGGCAGGGCTTCGTGATGCTGGCCGCGGTGATCTTCGGGCTCACCCTGCCGCTGACCCCGGTGCAGATCCTGTGGGTGAACATGGTGGTGGCGGTCACCCTGGCACTGGCGCTGGCCTTCGAGCCCGCCGAGCCGGGCGTCATGGCGCGGCCGCCGCGCAAGCCGGGCACGCCGATCATGGACGGCGGCATGCTGTGGCGGGTGGGCTTCGTGTCGCTGCTGATCGGCGGCGCCACCATCGCCTCGTTCGAGTATTCGCTGCACACCGGCATGGAGCTGGCGGCCGCGCGCACGATGGCGGTCAACACCCTGGTGATCGCGCAGGCGTGGTATCTCTTCAACAGCCGCTTCCTCAGCGCCTCCAGCCTGGCGCCGGCGCGCCTGTTCACCAATCCGGCGGCGCAGATCTCGGTGCTGGTCCTGACCCTGCTGCAGCTCGGCTTCGTCTATCTGCCGGTGATGAACACCTGGTTCGGCACCACCCCGCTGGCGCTGGAAACCTGGCTGCCGCCGCTCGCCATCGGGGCGCTGGTGTTCCTCATCATCGAGGCCGAGAAGGCGCTGCTGCGCCGCCGCGGCTGATCGAGCCGGCGCAGCCGACCATCGTCATGGCGATCGCAAAGCGCAGGCGCAGATGACCCCGGACCAGATCCTCGTTCTTACCATCCTGCTCGCCACCGTCGGCATGTTCCTGTGGGGGCGCTGGCGCCACGACATGGTCGCCGTCATGGCGCTGCTCGCCTGCGTGCTGGCCGGGCTGATCGACCCCGCCGCCGCCTTCGCCGGCTTCGGTCACCCCGCGGTGGTCACGGTGGCCTGCGTGCTGGTGCTCAGCCGCGGGCTGCAGGCCTCGGGGGCGGTGGACGCACTCGCGGCACGGATCTTGCCCGCGAAGGCCGGCATCGCGCTCAGCCTCGCCGCGCTCGTAGGCCTGGGCGCCGTGCTATCCGGCGTCATGAACAACGTCGGCGCGATGGCGCTGCTGATGCCGGTGGCGATGCAGCTCGCCTCACGCCTCGAACTGCCGCCCGGCAGGGTGCTGATGCCGCTGGCCTTCGGCACCATCCTCGGCGGCATGACGACGATGATCGGCACCCCGCCCAACCTGATCGTGTCCGGATTTCGCGCCCAGTCGGGCCAGGGCGGCTTCGCCATGTTCGACTTCACGCCGGTGGGCCTGAGCGTCGCCGTCACCGGCACCCTGTTCATCGTGCTGCTTGGCTGGCGCCTCGTGCCGGCGCGCGAGAAGGCGGGCACCGAGGGCTTCGAAACCGGCGCCTATGTCACTGAGGTGCGCGTCGTGCCGGGCAGCAAGGCCGCAGGCATGCGCCTGCGCGAGATCGAGACCCGCCTCGACGAGGCCGGCGCACAGATCATCGGCCTGGTGCGCAACGAGGTTCGCATGACCGCCCCGCAGTCGAGCCGCAAGGTGCTGGCCGGCGACATCCTGGTCATCGAGGCCGATATCGAGGCGCTGCCCGAAGTCCTGGCCACGCTCGGCCTGAAGCTTGAAGAAGCCGGCTCATCGCGCACCGACGACGCAGGCGAGGAAGGCGAGAGGCAGAACGGTGGAGAGCACAAGCGCAAAGGCGATGAAGCCCGGAAGAACAAGGACGAGGACGGAAACACACGGGACGCAGACCACGACAGCGACGGCGCCAGGTCCACCGCCGACGCCGAGATCGCGCTGATGGAACTGGTCGTCCGCCCCGAGGCCAGCCTCATCGGGCGCTCGGCCATGGATCTGGCGCTGCGCACGCGCTACGGCCTGAACCTGCTTGCCGTTTCGCGCAACGGCCAGCGCTCGAAGTCCCGCCTGAGAACGATGAAGATCCAGGCCGGCGACCTGCTGTTGATGCAGGGGCCGCTCGAGGCGCTCGCCGAGTTCGCCGCCGACTCGGGCTGCGTGCCGCTGGCCGAACGCGAGCTGCGCATCCCCGACCGGCGCAAGGCCTGGACCGCCGGTGCGATCATGGCCTGCGCGGTCGGCGGCGCCGCGCTGGGCCTGCTGCCCGCGGCCATCTCCTTCGCGCTCGGCGTGCTCGCCTCGATGGCCTTTCGCACCCTTCCACTGCGATCGATCTACGACAGCATCGACTGGCCGGTCATCGTGCTGCTCGGCGCACTGATTCCGGTCGCAGGCACGATGGAATCGACCGGCACCGCCGACCTGATCGCGCGCGCCTTGCTCGATGGCGTGGCACAGGGCAACGCCAGCGTCGCCCTCACCCTGGTGCTGGTGGTCACCATGTTCCTGTCCGACCTGATGAACAACGCCGCGACCGCAGCGGTGATGTGTCCGATCGGGATCGGCACCGCCGCCGCGCTCGGGGCCAACGCCGACGCCTTCCTGATGGCGGTCGCGATCGGCGCGTCGTGCGCCTTCCTGACCCCGATCGGCCACCAGAACAACACCCTGATCCTCGGCCCGGGCGGCTTGCGCTTCGGCGACTATTGGCGGCTCGGCCTGCCGCTCGAGCTGCTGGTGGCGGCGGTATCGATCCCCCTGATCCTACTGGTGTGGCCGCTCTGAGCGACAATCCGGGCATGGGTGCCCGAGCGCAGCCGGCACGCGTATCCTCCCTGCCATGAACGACGACAACCGAGACGACAGCCACGACCCGGCAGGCAAGGCGGACGTGCGCACGCGAACGCTGAGCGAGCAGGTGGTCGAGGCCCTTGCCGACAGCCGCAACAAGCGCGTCCGCAAGCTGCTCCAGCGCCTGCATCCGGCCAAGATCGCCGCGCTGCTCGAGCATCTCGAGCCCACGCAGCGCCTGGCGCTGTGGCAACAGATCCACGGCGCGCTCGAGGGCCGGGTGCTCGGCCACCTGAGCGCCGAACTACGTCCCGCGCTGGCCCACGAATCGTCCGAAGACACCCCACAAGGCGCTGGTCCTGGCGGCACCGGCACCCGGACCGAGCACGCTGGCGACGCCGCTGCGCGCCAACCGAGCGAGCTCGAGGCGGTGCGCGGTGCGCTCGACGCCGGCAAGCTCAAGCGCGTCGGCAAGCTACTGCACCGCATGCACCCGGCCAAGGTCGCCGGCCTGCTCGAAGCCCTGCCGCCGGCCGAGCGCAGCCTGGCCTGGAGCATGGTCGAGACCGAGCGTGCCGGCCGCGTGCTCAGCTTCCTGCACGACGAGATCAGCACCACGCTGGCGCAGGAACTCGACCTCGAAGACCTCATCGCTGCCGTGCAGCCCCTCGAGCTCGACGACCTGGTCGACCTCATCCAGACCCTGCCGCACGCACTCGGCAGCCGGCTGGTGCTCGCCACCACCGGCGCGCGCCGCGAGCAGCTCGAGTCGATGCTGTCCTACCCGGAGGAGTCCGCCGGCGGCCTGATGAACGCCGACGCGATCGAGGTCCGCGCCGACGTCAAGGCCGGCACCGTGCTGCGCTACCTGCGCCTGCTCGAGACCCTGCCGCCGCAGACCGACATGCTGATGGTGGTCGACCGCAAGGGCCACTACGAGGGCGCGCTGCGCCTGTCCGCGCTGGTCACCGCCAGCCTCGACACCCGCGTCGCCGCACTGATGCACACCGACATCGCCGGCATCGCGGTCGACACCGCCAGCCGCGAGGTGGCCCGCCTGTTCCAGGACCTCGACCTGATGTCGGCGCCGGTGGTCGATGGCGACGGCCGGCTGATCGGCCGCATCACGGTCGACGACGTGGTCGACCTGATCCGCGAGGACTCCGACCGTGCGGTGATGCAGATGGCCGGCCTCGACGACGAGGCCGACATGTTCGCCCCGGTGCGGGTGAGTTCGCGCCGGCGCGCAGTGTGGCTGGGCATCAACCTCGTCACCGCCTTCCTCGCCGCCTGGGTGATCGGCCAGTTCCAGGGCACGCTCGAGCAACTGGTGGCGCTCGCGGTGCTGATGCCGATCGTCGCCAGCATGGGCGGCATCGCCGGCAGCCAGACGCTCACCCTGGTCATCCGCGGCCTCGCGCTCGGCCAGGTGCAGAAGGGCAACGTGCGCGTGCTGCTCAACCGCGAGCTCGGCGTCGCCGTGCTCAACGGCATGCTGTGGGCGGCGGTGGTCGCCGCGCTGGCGGTGCTGTGGTTCGGCGACTGGGGCATCGGCGGCGTGATCGCCGCCGCGATCCTGCTCAACATGCTGTGCGCCGCAGTCGCCGGCCTCGCCATCCCGCTCGCCCTCGACCGCCTGGGCATCGACCCCGCGCTC
>JAKLLJ010000230.1 GCA_023150215.1 Thauera sp.
CAAAGCTTTTCGAAAAAAATTTTCGAATGCCCGTCCCTCATCCTGCGCTCAGGGTACAAGCCACGAACAATGCTTCGCGGCTTCCGCCGCTCCTACAGAAACCACCCCAACCACCGCTCTTCCCTTCTCGTATCATCGGCGGCCTCATTGCCGCCGCGGACCATTGCCGATGCCTCCCGCCCTCAAAGCCCTGCTCTCCCAGTTCGTCGGTTTCGGCGTGGCCTTCGTGCTGGCGCGCGCCGGACTGCTTGACGGGCTGTGGCCATTGGTCGGGGCGCAGGCGGTGACGGCCGCTGCCGCGGCGGCGGTGCTGCGCAGTGCGCGCTGGTGGCTGCCGATCCACCTCGCATTCCTGCCGCTGGTGGTGATGGCGCAGCGGCTCGGCGTGCCCCCGGGCTGGTATCTCGCCGCCTTCACCCTGCTCGTGCTGGTGTATTGGAGCAGCTTCCACACCCAGGTGCCGCTCTACCTGAGCAACCGCGCCACCGCCATGGCGCTCGCCACCCTGCTCCCACAAGGCCCGGCACGGGTGCTCGACATCGGCGCCGGCACCGGGGCGCTGCTGCGCCCGCTCGCGCAGGCGCGCCCCGACTGCGCCTTCACCGGGATCGAGCTCGCGCCGGCAACCTGGCTGCTCGGACGCGTGCTGGGGCGCAAGCTCGACAACCTGGCGTGGCGGCGCGGCGACCTGTTCGCGCACGACTGGAAGCACTACGACCTTGTATACGCCTTCCTGTCCCCGGTGCCGATGGCCGCCGTCTGGCGCAAGGCGCGAGCCGAGCTGCGCCCGGGCAGCCTGCTCGTCAGCAACAGCTTTGCGCTCCCGGAACGCGAGCCCGACGCACTGATCGAGGTCGGTGACCGGCGCGGGACCTTGCTCTATGTGTACCGGATCGACGGCCGCTCGGACGATCGAAGCGGCTGAATAGGCGCCACGAAGGGGCGCTTTTCCGCGTTCGCCCGGTCCGCGACGACACCCATAATCGCCAGCATGCAGGAATACCTGGCAAAGGACTGGAAGCGTCATGGCTGAGATCATCTGCGTGATCGGAAACAAGGGCGGAACGGGCAAGACAACGCTGTCGCACATGCTGTGCCAAGGGCTGGGCCTGCTCGGCCAGCGCGCCGCATGCGTATTGACCGACACCTCGCGCGAGCCGCTGATCCCCACTGGCAGGCGCTACGTGCTTGCCGATGCACGCACGCGCGAGTCGCTCACCAAGGTGGTCGACAAGCTGCGCACGCTGGAAAACTGGATCGGCGTCATCGACGGCGGTGGCAACCGCACAGAGATGGACCGCAAGCTCTACGCGCTCTCCGACATCGTGCTACTCCCCTTCCGCGAGTCGCACGAGGACATCCGCACGGTGTTGCGCGACCTCGAGATGTTTCCGCGCGCCTACGCGATTCCCACCCAATGGCCGACCAACGCGTGGCAGCGCGACGCCGCCGATCGCACCGTGGCGCGGCTGCTTGGCGCCCATCGCCACCGCATCCTGCGCCCGGTCAACGCGCTCTCTTCCACCAAGCTGCTGCTGCAAAAGCAGATCCCGGAGCAGTTGCCGACCCCGCTCGCCAACGCTTGCCGCGCCGTCGCCCGGCAGATGCTCGAGGTGCTCGAGATCGACTTCGTGGATCAGGCGGACGAAGAGGCGGACAGCGCCCCCGCGGAGAGCCTGCCCGCGGCGGAGATGCCGCTGCGCCTCGCGCACAACGTCCGCCGCCCGCACTGAAGCGTCGTCCGCACGACCGGTTCCGGCTCCGTCGCGGGGCTCACAACTGCACGCCGGAGCGGGCGATCGCCACCAGCGCCTGGGTGCGGCTGCTCACGCCCAGCGTGCGGTAGATCGCGGTCATATGCACCTTCACCGTGCCTTCGGTCAGCCCGAGCCGCTCCGCGATCTCGCGGTTGCTGCACCCCGCCGCCAGCAACTCGACGACCCTCGCCTGCGCCGTGGTGAAGCGGTAGCGATCGCCGGCGCCGCTGCGCGCGGCCCCGCCCGGCGCGGCGCGTGCCGGGGTCGGCATGCCGCCCGCGAGCGCCTCGCGCACCGCCTGCACCAACACGTCGCCCGAACTCGCCTTGGACACGAAGCCCGAAGCCCCGGCCGCAAGCGCACGCCGCACGCTGGCCTCGTCATCCATCGCCGAAACCACGATCGCTGGCAGGTCGGGGAAGCGCTTGGCGAGCACGGCGAGCAGGGAAAATCCGTTCATGTCGGGCAGCATCAGGTCGACGATCGCCAGATCGACATCGGCATGGGCGTCGAGCAAGGCCAGCGCGTGCGCGGTGCCCGCCGACTCGAGGCACTCGAGCCCGGGCTCCAGGCGCGCAAGGCGCTGCGCCATCGCCTCACGTACGAGCGCATGATCTTCCACGATCAGGATCTTCGTCATGCCTGCCTCCAGCGCGCGGCCCCGTCACGGCCGCCAGTCTGGCGAACATAGCACGACACCCGCGCGGCCCCTATGCCAGAACGCCCAAACGGTGGACAATCGGTCTTCCCACGGCGCGCGCGCGTCAGAATTCATGTCCCCGGCATCGGCGCCGCGCCGCCTTCGCGCCCTCCGCGTCGCTCCGCCCAAGCCCTGCCCTCCCCATGCCCACCGACTGCTCATTCGCCGCCCGCCGCAAGCCCAGCGACGCGCTCGCGCGGCGCCGGGACGCACGCCGGTGAGCCTGCACCGGCGTGCGGCGCGCCTTGGCAGCCGACTTTTGCTGGCCTGTGCCCTGTGCGCCACCGCCACGGCGGCGGCAGCGCGCAATCACATCCTCGTCGTCGCCCACCCCGACAACCCTGTGCATGCCGAGACCCTCGACGCCTTGCGTGGGGGGCTCGACCCGATGGGCCCGGGGCGGAAGATCGACATCCACGCGCCCGCAGCCGGCGCCGGCGACCAGCTCGAGGCCGGCGACCTGGTGATCACCCTCGGCACCGAGGCCGCGCAAGCCGTTGCCAAGGGCGGCACGCGCGCCACCGTCCTGCACGTCCTGCTGCCGCAACGCGCGCTCGATGCCCTGCCCCGCGTGCCCGGCAGCGGCCCGCGCACTGCCCTCGTCCTCGATCAGCCGGCGCCACGCCAGCTCACCTTGCTCCGTCGCGCGCTGCCCGGGCACGAACGCATCGCCCTCATCGCCAGCCCGCTCAGTGCCGCGCAGGCCGCGGCGGTGGCGCGTGCCGCCCCGGCGTTCGGAATCAACGCGACCACCACGATAATCAATGACGAAGACGCGCTCTATCCCGCCCTGCGCACTTCGCTCGACGAATCCACCGTACTCCTGAGCCTGCCCGACGGCACCGTGTACAACGCGCGCACGGTCGCCAACGTGTTGCTCACCGCATTCCGGCTGCGCGCGCCGGTGCTCGGCTTCTCCGCCGCCTACGTGCGTGCCGGCGCGGTGCTCGGCCTCTACTCCACTCCCCGCCAGGTCGGCGCCGAGGCCGCCGCCCTCGCCCGTCGCCTGCTCGCCGGCGAGCCGCCGCCCGCGCCCGCCGCGCACGCACTGTTCGAGGTCGACATCAACCAGACCGTGGCACACGCGCTCGGTCTCGTACTGCCCGATCCCAAGGAACTCACCCGCGACCTGCTCCGCCAGGAACGAGGTCATCCGTGATCGAAAAGTGGGGAATCCGCGCCCGGGTGACCCTGGTCGCCTTCATCCCGATGCTGGTCGTTGCCGCGCTGATGACCGCAACCCACACCAGCCTGCGCCTCGGCGATCTCGACGACGCGCTGCGCGCACGCGCGCAGGCCTATGTCCGCCAGACCGCGGCAGCAAGCGAATACGCGCTCTTCGCCGGAGACAACAGGACGCTGCAGCAGTTGCTCGAGGTGCTGATGCTCGAAGACGACATGGCCGGCGTGGCGATCGTCGGCCGCGACGGGACGCTGCTCGCGCGCGCCGGCACCCTCGAGCTGGCGCCCCCCGCACACCGCCAGCCCGCCGACGCGCCCGCCACCAAGCGGCTGCGCATCGTCGAGCCGATCCAGCCGCGCCCCCTGCCCACCGACGGAGCCATCGACCTCGACACAGCGGACGACAACGCGCTCGGCACGCTGTTCATCGAAATGTCGCTCGAGCGTCTCGACCGCCGCCGCGCCGCGCTGCTGTGGATCGCCGCGGGCTGGATGGTGGTGGTGGCGGCCGGCAGCCTGGCACTCGCCCGGCGCATGAGCCGCACCGTGAGCGGTCCGATCCGCAACGTCGCCGACACCGTGCTGCGCATCGGTCGCGGCGAGCTCGACCACCGCGTGCCCGTCAGCGGCGGTGGCAGCCTGCGCGCGCTCGCCGAAGGCGTCAATGAAATGGCGACGCGGCTGAGCATCGCCCACGCCTCGATGTCGCGCCAGATCGAGGAGGCGACCGCCGAGCTGCGCGCGCGTCGCGACGAGGCCGAGCGTGCCAGCATCGCCAAGTCACGCTTCCTCGCCGCGGCCAGCCACGACCTGCGCCAGCCGCTGCACGCGCTCGGCCTGTTCCTCTCCGAGCTGTCACAGCAAAGGCTCGACGAGCGCAGCCGCGAGCTCACCGACAAGCTCATGCTGTCGGCCGAGGCCATGGACGGGCTGCTCGACAGCCTGCTCGAGATCTCCCGCCTCGACGCCGGCGCACTGTCTCCCGTCAAGCGGTCCTTCGACCTGCGCGAACGCCTCGAGCGCCTGGTCGACGGGCAATCGGGCGCCGCGGCCGAGCGTGGCCTCGAACTGCGCCTGCGCTGCCCACCGTGCCGGGCACACACCGACCCGCTGCTGCTCGACCGCATCCTCGGCAACCTGCTCGCCAACGCCATCCGCTACACCCGCGGCGGCCGCGTGCTGGTCGCCTGCCGGCGGCGCGGCGCGCGACTGCGCGTCGAGGTACGCGACAGCGGCCCCGGCATCGCCGCCGAAGCACAGAAAGTCATCTTTGACGAGTTCGTCCAGCTCGACAATCCGGAGCGCAGCCACGACAAGGGGCTCGGTCTCGGCCTGTCGATCGTGCGCCGGCTCACCGACCTGCTCGGCCTGCCGCTCACGCTGCGCTCGCGCCCCGGCCTCGGTTCCGTCTTCGCCATCGAGCTGCCCGCCGCCCGCACCCAGGGCCCGCAGCGCCGCGAGACCCGCGCGCTCGACAGCTTCGAGGGCGTGTGCGTGCTGCTCGCCGACGATGCCCGGCACGAACACGACGCGCTCGCCGAGTTGCTCGCCACCTGGGGCTGCGTGATCGACGACGCCCATGCACCCGTCGCCGATGCGCCAACGCCCGACATCCTGATCGCCGACCAGGCCGCCCGCGGCGCCACCGCCACCCTCGAGCTGCTCGCCCGCATCCGCGCCCGCCCCGGACTCGACGCCCTGCCCGCGATCCTGCTCGACGAGGCCCCCGCGGCCGACAGCCAGGCGCGCGCGCGCGCAGCCGGCGCCCACCTGCTCGGCAAGCCGGTCCGCCCTGCACGCCTGCGTGCCCTCATGCACCGTCTGCTCGGCGTCGATACCGGGCCGCCGGAGCCTCCGGCCTAGGCGGGTTCTCGACCCGCGCGTGCAGGCCCGCGGCACCCACGGCCGAGAATGGACAGCGCGCGCGTGGCATCGGTTAATATCGATGCATCCTTTCAGTCCCGACCGGAGAAGCCCGATGTCCAATGACAAGAACGCCCAGGATCCG
>JAKLLJ010000231.1 GCA_023150215.1 Thauera sp.
GAAGGAGCGTGATCGACATCGCTTCAAGGTGCCGACGCTGAGGAACATCGCCCGCACGGCGCCGTACTTCCACGACGGTTCCACCGCGTCGTTGGACGAAGCCGTGCGGATCATGGCGCGCTATCAGCTCGGGTTCGATCTCGAACACGAAGCGCCCGCCGCGCTCACCCTGCTGGGGCAGACTCGCCACCCGCCCACGCACGTCGAGGTCGATGCCTTCGAGGCGGCCGTCGAGCGCGCTCGCAAGGCGCAGTTCCGCACGCCACGCCGCCCACGCCACGCCGACGCCGAACGCGAACAGCGCCGCGAGGGCGACGCGGGCGATCCGACGCCCGCGCCCTTCGCCTGCCGCAGGGCCCGCGAAGGCCAGGCGGAGCCCGCCCGCAAGCACGAGCAACAACCCGCCTGCGGCCACGCGGCCGTCGAGCGTCGCAGCGGTCTGCACCAGGCAGACCCCGAGCAGGAAGGCCGTCGCTTCGATCCTCATGGACGGCAATCATGCCAAATGAATTACCTCCGCGACACTCCCACGCGCAAAAATTCGCGGCTGCCGCCGCTCCTACAGCCCCCCGCATTCGGGCCTACCTGTAGGAGCGGCGGAAGCCGCGAACCACCGGTGCGGATCACCCCGCGCTTCGGCCTGCCTGGAGCGGCGCAAGCCGCGAACCTTGTCGGCCTCTCCAGCTCCAAACGCCGTCTCACGACGCATCTGCGCGTAGGCGCGCGCGCCCGGCGAACGAATCGCCACCCGCGCGGTCCGAACGCCGCAATGCGCAAGCACCTCAAACGCTTCCTTCCCGACCACCGCAGCGTCAGCGAGAACCGCTGGCTGCGTCCGTTCGCGTCCACACTGCTGCATCCGCGCCTGTGGCACCTGAACCGCCATTCGGCGGCGGGTGCGGTGGCGGTCGGCATGTTTTGCGGTCTGATCCCGGGTCCGCTGCAGATGGCGAGCGCGGCGCTGTGCTGCGTGCTGTTCCGGGTCAACCTGCCGCTTGCGCTGCTCACCACGCTGTACAGCAACCCGCTCACCATCGTGCCGCTTTACATGCTTGCGTTCGGTCTCGGCAGCCTGCTGGTCGGCAACGGCGAGCTGACGTTCACGCCTCCCCCCGAGCTAGGCGGCTTCGATCCGGCGCGGTGGGCGAGCGACCTCGCCTCGTGGGCGATGGCGCTCGGCCGCCCGTTGGCGGTCGGCCTGATCGCGCTCGCAGCCGGTCTGTCACTGCTGTCCTACCTGGCGGTGCGCTGGGGGTGGCGGCTATGGCTGATGCGCCAGTGGCGCCGGCGGCACGCGCCGCCGGCCTGAGCGACTGCGCTGCCGCGATCAGACGCGGAAGCGGCTGGCCTGTTCGCGCAGCGTGCTGGCGAGCTGTTCCAGGGTGGTCGCGGTCGACGCGGTGTCGCGCACCACGCCGCTGTTGTGCTCGGCCATGTCGGCGATGCGCTCGATGTTGCGCGCGATATCGCTGCTGGCGAGGCTCTGTTCATGCAGTGCAGTGGAGATCTCGCGCACCGCGGTCAGCACCTGCTCGGCCCCCGAGTTGATCTGCGTCATCGAAGCGCCCGCACGGTTGCTCATCTCGACACCGTCACGCACCCGCTGCACCCCCTGCTGCATGGTATCGACCGCACGCGCGGTGCCCTGGCGGATTGCCGCCACCATGCCGCCGATCTCCTGGGTCGCGAGCGAAGTGCGCTCGGCGAGCTTGCGCACCTCATCGGCCACCACCGCGAAGCCGCGCCCGGTCTCGCCGGCGCGCGCCGCCTCGATCGCGGCATTGAGCGCGAGCAGGTTGGTCTGGTCGGCGATATCGCGGATCGAATCGACGATCGCATTGATCTGGCGCGACTTCTCGCCGAGCTCACGGATCGCCTCGCTCGACAGGTCCACCGCTTCGGCGATGCGCTCCATCTCGGCGACCGATTTTTCCATCACGCGACGCCCTTCCTGCGACAGGTGGCCGGAGTCCTCGGCGAGCTGTTGCGCGGTGGCGGCGTGATGGGCAATGCCATCGACCCCGCGCGACATCTCCTCGACCGCGGCCGCCACGCCCGACGCGGCGTCACTCTGCGTCTCGGAACCTTCCAGCACGCGGCGCGCAGAGGCGGCCATGTCGGTCGCGGCGCTGCCGACGTGCTCGGCGCCGAACTGGATCTCGCGGATCAGGCCGGCGACGTGATCGGCCATCGCATTGAACTGGCGCGCCACCTCGGCGAGTTCGTCGCGCGCCGAAAACACCACCCGGCTGCGATAGTCGCCGGCCGCGAAGGCCTGCGCCCCGACCGACAGCTCGCGAACCGAGCGCACGATGGCCAGATAGACACCGATGAAGAGATAGCCGGCAAGCAGCATCGCCACCACCGACACCGCGACCTGCGTGTTCAGGCGCGTGCTCAGCGCCTGCCTGCGGGCCTCGAGCAGGCGACCGACCTCGGGCCTGAGCACCTCATTGAAATTGCGCACCGCGGTATCGATCGAGCGCGTGACCAGATCGAAGAACTCGGCCGAGCCGATCCCGAAGCCCTGGTCGATCAGCTCGCGGACGGTCGTGCTGCGGACCTCGGCCACGCCCGCAGAAATTTCACGCCCCATGCCCTCGACCCGCGACGCGAGCGTGGCGTTGGCCGCGGCGGTACGGTGCAGGCGCTCGAGCAGCGCGGACTCGGCGCGGCCGATCTCGGCCAGCAGCGCGACGATGGCATGCTCGTCGCCGCGCGACAGCTCGCGGCGGGCACTGATGCGGGTGCCGCGCGCGCGCAACTGGCCGAGGCGCTCGCTCAGTTCGGGCAGGGTGGTGAGCAGCGGTCCGATCAGGTTGGCACGCGCCGCATCGGGATCGAGCGCGAGCCCCGAGGCGTCACCGAGCTCGGCAAGCCAGCGCAACAGGCCGTCGATCGTCGTCGTGTGGGCGCGGAAGTTGTCGGGCCCGGACAGCGACAGCCCGGAATCGGCCAGGCGGACAAGTTCGCCACGCTGCATCTGCCAGCCCTGCTGCAATTTTGCCCAGCTGGCGTCGGCAGCGATCGCGGCATCGAGCGCAGCGATCGTCGCGCGCAGGTCGGCGGCCTTCTGCTCGCGCTTGGGCGCCAGTTCTTCGCTGCCTCCGAGCACGCCCGCCGACAGCCCCCGGTGCTGCTGGGTGTTGAGGACCACCGCAAAGCCGGCGTCGAACAGCGCCAAGCCGCTGATCTGACGCTCGGTGACGTCGATCTGATCGCGCAAGCTGGTGAAGATCTGCGTCAGCATGACCAAGGAAGCCGCCGCGCAGACAAGAATGATGAGGCCGAACTTGAGCGGATAGCTGAGGCGGTCGAGGAGGCGAACAGCGGGCAGGAAAAGCAGTTTCATGGCTGTAATCGCGGCCCGACGGCCGGAAGTGATTGAGGTTGTGGATCTTATCGGCGGCAGGATGCAAAACTTTACAACTCGTTCGCGGCAACGGCGCAATCACCACCGCGACGCACGCCTGCACGCGTGCGGCTTGCGTGCGGATCAACAGCTCGCGGCGGCGTGGATTGCAGGCGCCGTGTTCGCGCCTTCCGGCGCTCCACAGAGGCCGGCACGGCTTGCGAAGGCGCTGTAGGAGCGGCGGCAGCCGCGAGCCTTTCACTGCGGCGACGGCCTCACCGCCACCCTAGCTGCCCAGCCGCCCGTCCACCAGGCGTAGGGTGCGCTGCGCGCGCGCCGCCAGCGTCTCGTCGTGGGTGACGATCACGAAGCTGGTGGCGAGGCGTTCGTTGAGCGACAGCATCAGGTCGAACACCGCGCCCGCAGTGCGGCGATCGAGGTTGCCGGTGGGTTCGTCGGCGAGCACGCAGGCGGGCTGGGTGACGAGCGCGCGGGCGATCGCGGCGCGCTGGCGCTCGCCGCCCGAAAGCTCGCCCGGCGCATGATCGAGCCGATGGCCGAGCCCGACCTCGCGCAGCATCTCCGCCGCCCACTCGTCAGCCTCGGCGCGCGCCACGCGACGGATGTAGAGCGGCATCGCGACGTTCTCGAGCGCGGAGAATTCCGGCAGCAGGTGATGGAACTGGTAGACGAAACCGAGCGCAGCGTTGCGCAGCTGGCCACGTTCGCGCTCCGACAACCCGGAAAAGTCCCGCCCCATCAGCCGCACCGAACCGGCGCTCGGCACATCCAGGCCGCCGAGCAGGTGCATCAGCGTGCTCTTGCCCGACCCGGAAGCGCCCACGATCGCCACCCGCTCGCCGCGCAACACGTCCAGGTCGACGCTGTCGAGCACCCGCACCGCGTCCGCACCTTCACGATAATGCTTGGACAGCCCGGTGCACGACACCACCGCGGCGGGCGCGCCGCCGTTCAAGGGCTTACTCATAGCGCAGCGCCTCCGCCGGATTCACCTTCGATGCGCGCCAGCTCGGGTAGAGCGCCGCGAGCAGGGTCAGCACGAAGGAGACGGTGACGATCGAGCTCACGTCCGAACCAAGCACCTTCGAGGGCAGCTCGTTGATGTAATAGATTTCCTTGTTCCATAGCGTGGCCCCGGTGAGGGTCTCGAGCGCCGGGATCACCACGTCGAGGTTGTGTGCGATCGCCAGCCCGCCCGCCACCCCGGCGGCCAGCCCGACCAGGCCGATCACCGAGCCCTGCAGCACGAAGATCGCCATGATCGAGGCCGGGCTCGCGCCCAGCGTGCGCAGGATGGCGATGTCGGCGTATTTTTCCTGCACCGCCATCACCAGCGTGGACACGATGTTGAACGCCGCGACCGCGACGATCAGGAAGAGGATCAGCGTCATCATGGTCTTCTCGAGCGCCACCGCGCGGAAGAAGTTGGCGTGGCTGCGCGTCCAGTCGGCGACGACGAGGCCCGGCTCGCTGATCGTCATCGCCAGCTCGCGCGCCACCCGCGGCGCGGCGAACAGGTCGTCGAGCTTGAGACGCACGCCGCTCACCGCATCGCCCAGCCGGTACAAGGCCTGCGCGTCGGCAAGGTGCACCAGCGCCAGGCTGGAGTCGTACTCGTACATGCCGGCCTCGAAGATGCCCACCACCTCGAACTGCTTGACCCGTGGCAACACCGCCGCCGGCGTCACCAGTCCCTGCGGCGCGATCAGCGTGACCTTGTCGCCGAGCCGCACGCGCAGCGCCACGGCGAGGTCGCGCCCGAGCACGATGCCGAAACGCCCGGCGTGCAGCGCGTCGAAGCTGCCAGCCTGCATGTAGCGGCCAAAGTCCGCCACCTTGTCCTCCTCGGCGGGAATCACACCGCGCACCAGGACGCCACGCACGCCCTCGTCGAAGGACAGCATGCCCTGCTCCTGCACATAGGGCGCCGCCGCGCGCACCGACGGATGCTGCTGCGCCTGCTCGGCCACCTGCTGCCAGGCGCCGAACCCGCCTTCCGGGCTCTGCACCTGCACGTGCGAGGCAACGCCGAGGATGCGCGTGCGCAACTCTTCCTGGAAACCGTTCATCACCGACAACACCACGATCAGCGCTGCAACCCCGAGCGCGATGCCGAACATCGACACCAGGGAGATGAAGGAAATGAAGCGGTTGCGCCCCTGCGCACGCTTGCGCGAGCGCGTGTAGCGCAGACCGACGAGGAGTTCGTAGGGCATTGACGACAAGGTTTC
>JAKLLJ010000232.1:0-267 GCA_023150215.1 Thauera sp.
GATCCGCAAGGTTTTCGAGCAGTACGGGGTGATGATCGACACCCACACCGCCGATGGCGTCAAGGTCGCCTGGGAACACGCGACGGATATCCCCGCGGGCGTGCCGGTGGTGGTCCTGGAAACCGCGCTGCCGGTGAAGTTTGCCGAGACCATCGTCGAGGCGCTCGGCCGCGAGGCCCTGCGCTGGATCACGCCGGGGATGGAAGGGGGCTTCGGGGGACCGGAGGTCTGGCTCGTGAGCGGCGGGCTCGAGGAGGCGCTCCTCCC
>JAKLLJ010000232.1:277-5550 GCA_023150215.1 Thauera sp.
GAGCCCGAACGTCCCGCCGATCTCGAAGGCATCGAGAAGCTGGCGCAACGTGTCGAAGTCATGGCGCCCGACGTCGATGCAATCAAGCGCTTCATCGCCGAGCGCACCTGATTTTGCGGTACAGGCGAAGAGGCTGTGGAATAAATCACTGAAGTTCGGGCCGTTGCTGTCGATACTCCAGAAAATTAACTTATCCGAGAAAATCGGATTTTGATGTTTTCAGGAGACTACCGGAATGACCGCATCCAGCCCGCCGAACGATTCGACCCGTGTCGTGGCCACCCTGGTCGGGGGCGCTAGCGTGCTTTCCCTGGCCGCTACCGGGCTCGACTTGCCACCCGGGCTCGGAGTCGCATCCGGCGCGCTTGCCGCCCTCGGCGCCTTCTGGCTGGCCGCGCGCACGCGCCCCGCATCGGCGACGGGGAGCGACGGAGTGATCGAGACAGTCGCCGAGGGCGTGCGCCGGGACATCGGCGAGGACAGCCCGGGCGGACGCAGCCCGCTGGTGGCGACGATGCGGCAGGTCATCGCCGAGCTGCGCGGGAGCGGGACGGAGATTGCGGTTGGCGCCGCACGGCTCAACCTGTGCATCGGCCAGGCCGCCGGCAGCGCGCGACGGCAACGCGAGCTGACCGGCGAGATCCTCGCCAGCAGCCGCCGGGTCGGCGAGGCGGTGGATCGTGTGGCCGGCCACGCAAAGTCGATCGGCACCGCCACCGAGGCGAACCTCGCCGCCATTGGCGCACGCCAGGAAGAGCTGTCCGAGACCACCCGCAACATCCGCGAAGTCAGCGAGCGGGTCGGTGCCTTCGCCGGCACGGTGGAGGAACTCAGCCACCATTCGATGCAGATTCGCGACATCGGTCAGCTGATCAACGACATTTCCGACCAGACTAACCTGCTCGCGCTCAATGCCGCGATCGAAGCCGCCCGCGCAGGCGAGGCGGGGCGCGGCTTCGCAGTGGTCGCAGACGAGGTGCGCAAGCTCTCCGAGAAGGTCAAGTCGGCCACTGCAGTGATCACCTCCAACTCCGAGACCATGCTAGACCTGGTACGCAGCACCGAGGCCGAGACGCGGCAGATCTGCACGGACTCGGGGCGCGCCCACGAGGTCGTGCAGCGCTCGGCGGAGAGCTTCAGTGCGATGCTGGGGGGTTTGCGGCAGATGAACGAGCAACTGCTGGACGTCACCGGCGCGATCGAACGCATCCATGAGGACAACGCCGGCATGAATGCGCTGGTCGGGGAGGTGACCGAACTCGCGGCGGAAGTCACCGGGCGCATGGATGAGTCGTCGAGCGTATCGGAAGTCTTGCGCGACCATACCGAGATGCTGCACATGCTGTCGAGCCGTTTCAGGCTCGGCGACTCGGCCTACGACAGCCTGATTTCCGCAGGCGAGCGCCATCGCGATGCCGTGGCGTCATACCTGCAGGCCAAGTCGGCGACGCTCGATGTCTTCGACACCCGCTACCAGCCGATCCCCGGGACCTCGCCGCAGAAGTACAACACCAGCTACGACCGCGCCGTCGAACGCGACTTGCAGGAAATGTACGAAACCTTGCTGACCGAGGTGCCCGGCGTGGCGTTCTGCGGTGGCTTCGATGCGAACTGCTACATGCCGGTCCATAACCGCCGCTTCTCCGAGCCCCCGAACGGCGATCCGCAGCATGACCTCGCGTTCAGCCGTCACAAGCGCATCTACGATGACCCGGCGTGCAGGCGCGCACTCGCCTCGCGCGAGCCGATGCTGCTGCAGACCTATGTCAGGGATACCGGGGAGGTGCTGTGCGACCTGTCGTTCCCGATCGTGGTCGGAAACCGGCGCTGGGGCGTGTTCCGCGTCGGGTTCGCGCCGTCCTTGCTGGGCCGGACAGCGAACAATACGGCGCGGGTACGCGCCGAACCGACGATATCTGGTGCCTTGGGCGAGACTCGAACTCGCACGGCTTTCGCCACTACCCCCTCAAGATAGCGTGTCTACCAATTTCACCACCAAGGCAATCCTCGCCGCACGCCACACCCGAAGAGGAGGGTGTGCCCGGCGAGGGCGCGGATTATAGCCTTACTCCACCGGGCTCGGTCAATAGCGAGACCGCACATTCTTGCGATCGCATGCCCCGATGCCCGCTCAGAGCTCGGGCACAGGAACGGGTCGGTAGCCAAGGCGCAAGGGGATCTCGGCACGCGGGCAGAACTCGACCGCGAGATCACGCCAGCGCAGGCCGGCGTGCTCCGCGCCAGCAATCAGCTCGAGCACCTCGGTGTCACCTGCGGCACTGCCATCGGGCTGGGTCAGCGCGGCGGCGAAGCCTGCCAGGTCGCGGTCGTCGACCATCCCCGGACCACCGCAGGTCGCCATGAAGGCGTTGCCATCGGCGTCCATGAGCAGCGGCGCAGCGGGGGTGACCGGCTTGCCCGTATGAGCGAGCACGCGGCCATCGGGGTGCAGGCGCAAGACCAGCGGAGCGGCGTCGAGTTCGACGAAGACCCGCTGCGGACCGTTTTGAACCAGCCAGCGGCCGTGCTCGTCGCGGGTGTAGTGGGCGCTCAGGAAGGCGATCAGCCCGGGGTGGACGACGCGCTCACCGCGCAGGCGCCACTTTCCGCGTGCATCGAGGGCGAGCCAGCCATAACAGTCCGGCACCGTGGGCCAGGAAGACGGAAATCCTGCCGGAGCGTCGGGCATGCCGCGGGCGCCGTCGCTCAGTGCTCGACGTGGCGCAGCGACAGGTCGAGCGCGTGCACGTCCTTGGTCAGGGTGCCGATCGAGATGCGATCGACGCCGGTCTCGGCGATCGCGCGCACGCGCTCGAGATTCACGCCGCCCGAAGCCTCGAGCTCGGCGCGGCCGGCATTGATCGCCACCGCCTCGCACATTTCATCGAGGCTCATGTTGTCGAGTAGCACCATCGTCACGCCTGCATCCAGCGCTTCGCGCAGTTGGTCGAGCGTTTCGACCTCGACCTCGATGAACACGTTCGAAGGGGCGATCGCGCGCGCCTGCTCGATCACTTCGCGGATGCCGCCAGCTGCGATGATGTGGTTTTCCTTGACCAGGATGCCGTCGTAGAGGCCAACGCGATGGTTGGTGCCACCGCCGATCGCGACGGCGTATTTCTGCGCCAGGCGCAGGCCGGGCAGGGTCTTGCGGGTGTCCACGATCTTCGCGCCGGTGCCCGCTACCGCTTCGACGAAGCGGCGGGTCACGGTGGCGGTGCCCGAGAGCAACTGCAGGAAGTTGAGCGCGGTGCGTTCGGCGGTGAGCAGCACGCGCGCGCGCGCGGCAATCTCGCACAACTGCTGGCCGGCCTTCACGGCGTCACCATCCCTGACGTACCAATGCACGACCGCAGCCGGGCTGAGCGCGGCAAATGCAGCATCGAACCACGCCGTGCCACAGATGACCGCATCTTCGCGCGTGATGACTCTCCCGCGGGCCTCGGTTTCCGGTGCGATCAGGCGCGCGGTGAGGTCGCCGGTGCCGATGTCCTCGGCGAGCGAGGCTGCGATGTTGCGCTGGATTTCGACGCGAAGCTGTTCGGAGAGCATGTTGGAAGGGACGGTGGAATGGAAAGCCCGAGTTTAGCACTCAGGTTCGCCCGCCCGTGTGCGGCGAGTCGGCGCGCTCCCCGAGCGCGCGCGTCTAGCGAATCCCTTGCGGACGCGATGCGTGCGGGCCGCTCGGTGCCGTGCGCGCGGCCTCGACCAGCCAGCCGTTCAATACACCCCGCGCGGCATCGACGGTCTCGCTTGCGGTCAGCCCTACCGGCCCGATGCCTTCGCGGGCAAGCCGGTCGGCGGCAGCGCCATGCAGATGGACGCCGGCGATCAGCGCCGATTCGGCTGGCCAGCCCTGCGCGAGCAGGCCGCTGACGAGACCGCTGAGCACATCGCCCATGCCGGCGCTCGCCATCCCCGAGTGCCCGCTGCCGTTGATGAACCAGCGCTCGTCCGGCGTGGCGACGATGCTACCGCAGCCCTTGAGCACGATCAGCGCACGAAACCGGCGGGCGAGCTCGAGTGCAGCGCGCAGGCGATCGGCCTGCACCTGCGCGGTACCAGTACCGAGCAGACGTGCCGCCTCGGCGGGGTGAGGGGTGAGCACGGTCGGCGCCTTGCGCATCACGAGCGCACGCGCGAGGGCGGGGTCGGTGGCGATCAGGTTGAGCGCGTCGGCGTCGAGCAGCAGCGGGACCTCGCGCGCGAGGGCGGGCGCAAGCAGCTCGGCCGCCGCCGTTCCGGTACCGAGCCCGGGGCCGGCGGCGAGTGCGGACAGCCGCGCCGGCAGTGCATCGGCGCGGCGCAGCATCAGTTCCGGGTGAGCGAAATCGACGGCGGGACCGGCCGGATCGAGGAGGCCGACGAAGACTCGCCCGGTACCGAGCCAGAGTGCGGCACGCCCGGCGAGCAGGGCGGCCCCCACCATGCCGGCAGCTCCGCCGAGGATGGCAGCGTCGCCGTAGAGGCCCTTGTGGGTGTTGCGCGGGCGCGGTTGCAGCAGGTGTCGAAACAGCGAGGGGGCGATCGCGTGGCCGCGTGCCGGCAGCCATGCGGGCGCATCGATGTCGATGCGCTGCACGCTGATCTCGCCGCAGTGGTCGGGACCGTGGTGGGTGAGCAGGCCGGGCTTGAGAGCAATGAAGGTGGTGGTATGGGTCGCACGGAAGGTGGCGCCGTGCGGCTCACCCGTGTCGGCGTCGAGCCCGCTCGGGACGTCGAGCGCCATGCGCGGGCAGGGCTGGGCGTTGAGGGTCTGGATCCAGCTTGCGTAGTGGCCCTCGATCGAGCGCCCGAGGCCGATGCCGAACAGCGCATCGACCACCAGCGCCCAACCGCTGGCGGGCGCCGCAGGGAGGTCGGAGACGATGCTGCCACCGGCAGCGAGGTAGTCGGCATGGGCCTTGGCGGCCTCGGCCGGCAGGCGCTCGGGGCCGCTGCAGAAGGCGACCACGACTTCGCGGCCGGCTTGGGCGAGCTGACGCGCCATGACGAAGCCGTCGCCGCCGTTGTTGCCCGGACCGCAGGCGACCAGGATCGGTCCCGGGCGGTCCATGATCAGGCGTACCGCATCCTGCGCTGCGGCACGCCCGGCGCGTTCCATCAAGGGCGGGCGCGCGTTCGGGATGAGCTTGTCCTCGATTTCGCGGATGCCGGCGACGGGGTAGATCGGACGCAGGGGGCTGAACATGGCGCGCTCCAGTGGGGGAGTCGGGATTCTACGTCCTGGGCGGCGCATGCCCAATGCGGGAGTGGGCCATCGGGGCCGGTGC
>JAKLLJ010000233.1 GCA_023150215.1 Thauera sp.
GCTCGATCTTGCGCGTCGCTTCCTCGTAGTTTTCAAATCCAGCCATGACGGCTCCTCGGATGTGTGGCGTTCATTTGCTGCGTGGCGTCACGGTGCCGGCTTCAAGGCGTTCGGGCGCCTCGCTCACACGCGCAGCAGCAGCACCTTCAGCGGCGGGTTGTCGTCGCGACTGGGAAAGTCCGCTTCCGGAACGATCCACTCGGCCTCGCGCACGCTACGGCCCGCCTTGCGTGCGCTGCGCTCGAGCTGCTCGAGCCAGTCCTCGCGGCGCACGCGGGCGACGTTGTTGCAGCAGATCAGGGTGCCGCCTTCCGCGGTGGCGAGCAGCGCGGGCTTGAACAGCGCGGCATAGTCGTGCACCAGGTCGACCACGCCGAAGCGGCTCTTGGCGTAGCGTGGCGGGTCGAGGAAGACGAGGTCGAAGCAGTGCGGCGCCAGTTCGGGGAAGGGCGGCAGGTGCTTGCCGCGAACCACCTTGGGCTGGCCGATGCCGGCGAACTGGCGCAGCGCGGCGAAGGCGTCCGACTTGATGAAGCGCACGCGGATCGGCAGCTCGTTGAGGCGGGCATTGTCCTTGCCGACCGCGAGGCTGGATTCGGCGAAATCCACATTGACCACGTGACGCGCACCGGCCTTGGCCGCGGCGATGCCGACGCCGCAGGTGTAGGCGAACACGTTGAGCAGGGACTTGCCCGCGGCTTCCTGCATGACGCGGCGCCGCGCCGCGCGCAGGTCGAGGAACAGCCAGGGGTCCTGACCGGCGTGGCGGGCCT
The DNA here is from genome assembly GCA_023150215.1 of Thauera sp. Lineage (GTDB taxonomy): Bacteria > Pseudomonadota > Gammaproteobacteria > Burkholderiales > Rhodocyclaceae > Thauera. Next base: position 774 of record JAKLLJ010000233.1, read on the forward strand.
GGAAGCGGTAGCGCACGCCGAGCTCGGAAAATTCAGAAGGCTGCTCGGCGAGCGCCTGCTGTTCGGGCGGCAACGTGTTGGCGATGCGCGAGTTCTTGCCGCTGCGGTCGTTCCACACCAGCGCCAGGCCGGGCAGGGCTTCGGCGTAGAAGGCCTCGAGCTCGGCCAGCTGCTCGACGCTCAGCGGACGATGGAAGGTCTGCACCAGCAACACGCTGCCGTAGCGGTCGACCGTGATGCCGGGCGCGCCTTCGACGGTGCCGTGGAAGAGACGCCAGGCGTCGGTCTGTTCGGCAGCGAGCTGCGCAATCAGGGGAGCTCGGGCGGCAAGCGCAGCCGAGAGCAGCTCGGTGAGGGAGGAGGACATGGCGGTTCCGACGCAGGGCGCGACAGTATGCCCGAAGCGCGCCTGAAGCCGTCCCTGCACTCACGGCATGCGCAGTTTCAAAAGTCTCGCGGCAACAGCCGCGAGGGCGTCATGCGGCGCAACAAACCGCCGACGAGCGTGCGAAAGCGCGCGCTGTGCAGGCAGATGCCGCCGACCAGGCCCACCACACAGCCCAACACGGTGTCGATGAAGCGCGACTGGATCAGTTCGGCCAGTGGCGCGTGGCCGAGGGTGGCAGCCTCGGCGAGCAGCAGCGTGAGCGGGGTGATGAAGATCACCGCGAGCCCGTAGTGGCGCACCACCAGGGTCTCGATGGTGAACGCGAGCACGATCACCAGCAGCGCGATCCGCCACGGGTCGAGCGGCAGGCTCAGGAGGCTCCAGGCGAGCAGCATCCCGATCGCGGTGCCGAGCACGCGCTGGAGCTGGCGGTTCCAAACCGCGCGCAGCGACACGCCCTGGATCACCGCGAGGCAGCTCACCGGCACCCAGTAGGGGCGGTCGAGCTGCAGGGCCTGGGCGATCGCGAGCGACAGGCCGACGAAGGCGCCGATCATCACCGCGTCGAAGACGACGAAGTCGAAGGTGGGCGGCGGCGGCGGCGCCGCCGGTTCGGGCGCCTGCAGGCGCAGGATGTGCAGGCTGTAGCAGAAGGCGATCAGGCCGGCGAGCAGCGCACCCATGGTTAGCAGGCCGACACGCAGCGGGATTTCCTCCACCGTGCCGGGCGTGTAGGCGCCGATCGCCGCAGCCATGACGAAGAACAGGCTGCCCGGCGGACCCACGCGGTAGAAGCGGCACACCATCGTCACCAGCATGGCGATCAGGCCGAGCACGCCGACCGTGGCCAGCGGCAGGAAATGCGTGATCAGGCCGAGCGCGTAGCTCGCCGACATGCCGAAGGCGCAGGCCATCAGCCACACCATGCGGTGCGACATCGGCGTGTTGGGCAGATACAGGAAGGCGAGGCCGCCGATCGACGAGATCAGGCCGTACTCGAGGTGGTCGAACCACGCCCCGACCATCAGCGGCAGGCCGGAAGCGAGCGCCGCGGCAAAAGGCATCTGCCAGCGCCGGGTGCTGGGGTTGACGGTGGTGAGGTGGTGCCACTCGGCGCGTGCCAGGTCGCGCGCGCGCTGTAGCCTTGAGCGGGTCGTCATGCGTGTCTGCCGGTGGTTGCGCCGATGTTTAGCATAGTGCGCGCGGCGCCGCGACGATTTTCGGCCGATGCCACGGCGGGCGAAGAGACTTGCCGCCTCAGCCGCCGTGGCGCGCCGCCTCGCAACCGAGCAGCGCGAGCTTGCGTTCGCTGCCCCAGCGGTAGTCGCCGACCTCGCCGCCTGCGCGGATCACGCGGTGGCAAGGGATCAGGTAGCCGATGGTGTTGGCCGCCAGCGCGCCGCCGAGCGCGCGGGCCGCGTCGCGCTGGCCGAGCGTGGTGGCGAGCTGGCGATAGGAGCGCAGATGCCCGGGCGGGATGCGGATCAGCGCTTCCCACACCTTGACCTGGAAGTTGGTGCCGCGAAGCACCAGATGCACGCGGCCCGGTTCTGGCGCATGCGCAAAGATGCGCTGCATCAGCGCCTGCGCGCCGTCGTCGTCGCGGTGCAACACGGCCGCCGGCCAGCGCGCGCGCAGTTCGGCGATCATCGTCTCGTCACCGTTGTCGCGGTCGCTGCGGAACGCGAAATGGCACACGCCGCGCGCCGTCCATGCCACCAGCGCGTCGCCGAAGGGGGTTGGCGCGATACCGTGGCCGATGTCGATGCCCCGCGCGGCAGCCTGGATTTCGCCCGGCGTCATCGCCTCGCAGCTCACCATCAGGTCGTGCAGCCGGCCACTGCCGCTCAGCCCGGCAGCGGCGGCCACGGTGAGCGTGGACGTGGCCGCGGCGAGGCGCGTACGCGCATATTCCTTGGTCAGGTACTGCAGGAAGCGCTTCGGCGAGATACCGGCCCAGGCGCAGAACACGCGCTGCAGGTGCTGCGGGCTGAGATGCACCGCGGCGGCGATCTCCTCCAGCGTCGGCTGGGCACGGGCCTGGGCGCGGATGAAGGCGATCGCGCGGGCGACGGTGGCGTAGTGACGGGCTTGCTGATCGAGGCGGTCCATGGGGCGGGTTCCGGGCATGCGCCCGCCTCCACGGTGGACGCGCCGAGGGCGCGGGGGCGGGTTGCGTCCAAGTATGGCGCGGTGGCCGGGGGGATCAACCCGATTCTTGCGGACCTGCCTGTCGCCCAGTCTGCCGGCAGGCGTGCCACCGATGAGCGCAGCGCTTCAGAACGGCAGCGTGCTGTCGAACAGCATCGGCACCCGCGTGTGCGGATGCATGAAGGCAATCTGCACGGCGTGCAGGTGCATGCGCGCGAACGCGACGGCGCTGGCTGCGGGCGCGTAGAGCGGGTCGCCGAGGATGGGGTGGCCGATGGACAGCAGATGCACACGCAACTGGTGCGAGCGCCCGGTCACCGGCTTGAGTTCGACGCGCGTCACCGCCTCGTCACCCTCGCCCTGGCGGTCGAGCACGCGGTAGCGGGTGAGGGCGCGGCGCCCGCGCACCGGATCGACGACCTGGCGCGGTCGGCGCTCGGGATCCGCGCGCAGCGCCAGGTCGATCTCGCCGCTGTCGTGCGCGACATGGCCGTGCACCATGGCGACGTAGCGCTTGCCGACGGTGCGCTGCTCGAAGGCCAGGCTCATCCGGCGCAGCATCTCGGCGCCGCGGGCGAACAGGACCAAGCCGGAGGTGGCGGCGTCGAGGCGATGCACGATCAGCGCGTCCGGCCATGCCGCCTGCACACGCGTCGCCAGGCAATCCTGCCGGCCCTCGCCGCCGGCGGGAACGGAGCGCAGCCCGGCGGGCTTGTCGACGACGAGCAGGAAGTCGTCGGCGAAGAGAATGGGCGGACAGGGCAGCGCGGGCATGGCGGATTCGGTTGCAGGCGGATGGGGCTTCCGGGTTCGCGGCTTCCGCCGCTCCTACATCGGGAGGGGCGGTGGCGGTTTTTGGTAGGAGCGGCGGCAGCCGCGAGCTTTTACGGACCGCACCGTGGCGCTGCAGCGATCTGCCGGCCGATGATGCTCGCGGCTTGCGCCGCTCCCCCAGCCCTGCCACGATACACGGCCGGGCTGGGGCGGTGCCGATCAGAACACGCCGAACGGGTAGTCGATGAAGACGCGGACTTCGTTGCCGCTGGTGTTGTAGGCGCGGGCGTCATCGGAGACGCGCAGCGTGGAAGCACGCAGGCGGACGTTCAGGTCCTTGGCGGGACCGCTCTGCACCTTGTACGACAGCATGTTGAACAGCTCGTGCTCCTTGCCGTCGGTGGTGGCGCCGACATCGATGTCATCGCCGCGCACGTAGGCGATGCGGTAGGTGAGACCAGGCAGGCCGTACTGGGCGAAGTCCACCGAGTAGGCCACTTGCCAGGACTGCTCGTCCTTGGCGTTGAAGTCGGACCAGTAGGAGTTGGCCAGCCAGATCGAGCCGCCGCCGTCACCGACGCCGCCCGCGTCCTGATAGAAGCCGTAGTCGAAGCCGACGTCGCCGCTGCTGCGCTGGTAGGCGAGAGTGAAGGCGTGCGGGCCGGTGGCGTAGGTCGAGGCCAGGCTCCAGATGCGGTTCTTGTCGTTGGAGACGTCGTACTCGGTGCGATAGCCGTTGAAATCGAAGGTCAGTGAGTTGCTGGCGATCGGCATCACGTAGTTGAGGTTGGCGTACTGGCGCTCGTAAGCGTTCGTACGCACGACATTGTCGACGTCCGAAGCGTAGAGCGCAGCGCTGATCGCGTCGTTGAACTTGTAGCTGGCGCCGATCACGTCGATGCCCTTGAGGCCACCGCTGTCACGCCCCTCGTCGCTCTTGCGCGACTGGGCGTGGAAGGTTCCAGCGGTGAATTCCAGGCCTTCGATCTCGCTCGAGGTCAGCATGGTGCCGGTGAAACTCTCGGGCAGCAGTCGCGAGCTGTCATGGCTCAGCACCGGCAGGTTGGGGCGCAGGTCGCCGTAGGCCAGCACGGTGTTGGAGAGACGGGCCTTGAGCGAAGCGCCGAACTTGGCTACATCCCGCTCCACCTCCCGGGTGGTCGGGTCCTGGTAGAAGAAGTCGATGCCGCCGGCACCGGCCTTCCCGCGTCCGCCATCCAGGCGCAACGCATAGGCGGCGAAGGCGTCGACGCCGAAACCGACCGTGCCCTGGGTGAAGCCCGATGCGAAGTTGGCGATCACGCCCTGGCCCCACTCGGCCTTGTCCTGGCGGCCCTGCTTGTAATCACGGCTGATGTAGGCGTTGCGCAGCAGCACGTCCAGCGTGCTGTCTTCGACGAATCCCTTCGCATCGGCCTGGCCGCCGGCGAGTGCCGGCGTTGCGCTTGCGA
>JAKLLJ010000234.1 GCA_023150215.1 Thauera sp.
CGGTCTCGATCCGCCCGCGCTCGGCGATATCCACCACGCGGCGTGCGATGTCGATCAACGGGCAGGGCTGGCCGGAACCGATGTTGTAGATCTTTCCGCAGGCCTCCTCACAGAGGGCGGTCAGCAGCATGCCGTCGACCAGGTCGTCGATGTAGATCACGTCGCGCAATTGCATGCCGTTGCCGTAGATCGTGATCGTGCCCCCTTCCGCTGCAGTGCGGATGAAGGCATTGACGATACCGTGCGGACGATCGGTGAGCGGGAAGAAGGGTCCGTACGGTACGGTGATGCGCATCACGGTCGAGCGAAGGCCGTGCTGCGCACTGTAAAGCAGATGGTATTTCTCGGCGGCGAGCGTATTGATGCCGTAGGAGCTGGTCGGATTGGTCGGATGGACTTCAGTCACCGGCAAGAACTCCGGCTTGCCATAGACGAGGCGGCTGCTCGCGACCACGATGCGGACGCACGGCGCCACCTGGCGACAGGCCTCGAGCAGGTTGTACTGCCCGAGCAGATTGACGCGCAGGTCGGCGAGCACATTCACGTTGCTCTGCGCCGCCCCGGTCCGTCCGGCGACGCTGAAGATGAAGTCGTAGCTTCCGACCACGTCGATCAGGTCGGCGATCTCCGCGATATCGAGTGGCTGGAAGCGCACGTCCGCAGGAAAAGGGTCCGCATGTGCAGACTTGCCACGACTGGCGGCGGTGACGCGGGCACCCAGCGCGCTCAGGCGCACCACCAGGTTGTGGCCGATGAAGCCCGTGCCGCCGATCACCAGCACCCGCCTGCCCGCGTATGCATGCGCCAGTCCGGCGTTGCGAAGATGTTCAGACATGGTGGGCGCGCCTCCCTTCGTACGTGGCCGGCCGAGGCTCGCTCAAGCCCCCCGGCGCGCCCGGCCGGTGCTCCGCCGCGCGCGCCTGCTCGATGGCGACATGGTACAGAACAACGCTGCAGCCGATGAAAAGCCACATGTTCTTGAAGCCGATGCGCATGAAATCGAAGGCGATCGCGCCGATCAGCAGGAAGCTCACGAAACTGATCAACAGGCTGGTGGCCAGCACGAAGCCGGTGCGGTCGTGCTGGCGGGCAAACAGCACGCGTGCGCGCAGGAAGAGGCGGATCACCCGCTGGAAGAAGTAGCCCAGGACCAGAAGCCCGGGCAGACCGGTCTCGACGAGGATCTGCAGGTAGCTGCTGTGCACCGTGAGCAGGCCCGGGTTCCAGGGGTTGTGGTAGTAGTCGAAGATCCCGCGGTTGTTTCCGATCCCCATGCCGTTGAACGGATGATCGACGAAAGCCGCGGCGGCAGCCTGCCAGAGCTTCAGGCGCTCAGACACGCTGACGCTGGAGGTGCTGAAGTAGTTGGTCGGGTCGAGGATGCGGGAGACGCCCTCGGGCAGGAAGGGAATGCTCAGCACTGCGGCAACCAGCACGAGGACGACGCGCATCGGCGTGATCCGCAGCAGGCCGGCGAACAGCAGCAGCGGAACGACGATCACGTAGGTCAGCATCCCGGTCCGCGACAGCGAGACGACCGCGCCCACCAGGCAACACACCATGCCGGCCAGCGCCAGCAGCCGCAGGATCGGCCGCCGCGTGAGCGCCAGCAGGCCGGCGAGCACCGAGAACAGGAAGGCCGTATTGGCCGCGAGCACGTTGGAGTGCGCAGTCGTGCCGGTGCTTCTGCGCACCGTCCCCACCGTCGCGGCCTCGATGTTGCTGATCTCGACGCCCGCGGCCGCTTCCCCCTCCTCCAGCCAGCCGACGCGCTCGGCGATCTCGGTCCCCGACACCACGCGCTGGACGCCCGCGTAGGCAAAGGTGCCCGCGCTCACCACTGACAGCACGACGAGCGCGGTGAGGAGCTGGCGCTTCGTGCGCAGCAAGTTGAACACCATGATGAAAAAGAGCGCAGTCGAAGCGAAGATCACCATTTCCTGCAAGCCGCGCCCCACCTCCGCCGCGTCGACCAGCGACAAGGCGCCGGCGACCAAGTAGAGGAGCAGGAGGCCCGCCTCCGGGCGCCAGACGAAATCGATCCGGCGCGACACCAGGTGCAGCAACCAGGCGCACAGGGTGAGCAGCGCGAACAGTTTGACCACCGTGATGTTGACGAACGGCAGCACCTTGCCGAGCTTGCCGACCTCCTCGAGCGGAATTGCGGCGATCGTCAGGTAGAGCCCGAGACGCGGATTCGCGAGGATGGGAATCACCACCAGCACGCCTGCCGCAGCCGCAATCACCAGCGCCGGCTTGCCCAGGGGCAGCAGCGCAGCGATCAGGACGCCCAGGGCGACGATGGCGACATGCAGCGGCCGCACACCAAGCGCACCCACACGCCCCCGGCCTTCGCCGTCCACGACTTCAAGCAGGCTGCGCATGGAAGAGCTTCCGGACTTCGGAAAACACAAAGTAGCATATCAGCGCGGACGCGAACACGCGCCCGGCCACCGTCACCAGCGCCGCGCCGGTGGTGCCGTAAGCGGGAATCACGAGCAGCCCGGCAAGCAGCACGAACAGCACCAGAAGCAGATTCACCTGGGTGAGGCGATAGGCCTGATCGCGGGCATACAGGATCAGGTAAAGGGGATGGAACAGCAGGGTGATCAAGGCCCCGCTCAGCAGGATGCGGAACAGGCTCGCCGCTGCCGTGCCGTAGGCGGGGAAGAAGGTCGCGAACAGCCAGTCCGATAGCAGGAAGAGCGGCATCACGCAGAGCGCGAGCAGCGCACAGATCAGGAAGGTGCTCTTCAGATAGGCGACGAACTCGCCATGGGTGCTCATCTTCGAGGCACGCGGCAAGAGGGCGACGATCACCGAATACGTCACCAGATCGATCACGAAGGTGATGTTCCACGACACCGCGTAGAGCCCCACCTCGGCATCGCCGACATAACGCGCGAGGATCAGCAAGTCGGTCCGCGAGTAGAGCGAATACAGGAAAGACGAAGCCACCGTCCACCGCGCAAAACGCAGGATCTCGCCCCAGCGCTCACCCTCGATGCGCACGACGGGCAGCCCGGGCAGCGTCGTGCGGCGGTCCCACACCAGGGCCATGCCGAAGCTCACCACGAAGGCGAGCATCCAGCTCGCGAACACGGCCACCGGCTCGAACAGGCCGATCCAGGCCAGCAGGCCGAGAAACACGAGTTTGGCGACGTTATTGAGGACGCGCAGGGTCGAATACAGTGCGAAACGCTCCTCGGTTTGAAACTTCGCCAGCATGTAGTTGAACAGCGCCGCCGCCAGCAGGCCGACCGCCACCCAGCCAAGCAGCGGGCTCAGCCGTGGGTCATCGAACAGACCGCGCGCGATCGGCCCGGCGAACATCCACACCGCGAGCGCGATGCTGCCGTTGAAGATCAGCTTGATCTGCAGCCCCGCGCGATAGACGCGCGCCAGACAGTCCGCGTCGCGCCCCACATGCGGTGCGGCGATACGAACGATGGCGAGATCGACACCGGCGCCACAGACTTCCTGCAGCACATTGAGCATGGCGAGGGCCAGCGCCATCAAGCCGAAACCATCGGGGCTGAGCCCATTGGCGGCGATCAGATTGGCAACGAAGCCGAGGACGACGAAGCTGCCATTCCCGGCAACGACCTTCAGCACGCCTGCGCCGCCCGCCCCCGCAAGCCAGCTGCGCACAGCCCCCGTCGCCGCGGGAGATTCGGCAGGCGGCTGCGGCGGCGCTCCGGCCGGGCGCTCGTTCATCGCCCTGCAGCCTGGCCGATGTCACTGCCGGCCGGGAAGCCGGCGGCGCAAACCCGCGCGCAGACGACCAGCACACTGCAGGAAGGCCGACACGCGCCTGAGGACCGCTTCGCAAGCATGGCCGATTTCCGGGTTTCGGTACGGGAGGGGAGCGAGCGCAGCATACCGCAGCGCAAGATGCGACTCCAGCACAGGTGCCGACTACGGATTGCATGGCAAGGGCCGCGAGCGGACCGATCTCGGCATCCACCCTGCAGGGGCTGCACCCGAAACGCCACGCCACGCCACGCCACGCGCATGGTGGCGCAACGCACGAGGGTGATGCAATGGTTCTCACACGAAGTTTCGTCAGGGCGAAGCGGCCCTGCACCGATGGATTCCGCTGGTTCATCCGCCAGATCGGCGAAGGCGGCAACTACCAGGAGCTGCTCGACACCATGGTGGCCGCCAGTCGCGCCGGCATCGGCTACGGCGTGTTCGCCGGGCTCGACGTACAGATGGAAGCCTGGGAAAGCAGTGCCCGCGTCAGCGCCGCGCAGCGGCCGGAAGGCCTGATGAGCGGCTGGTGGGCCGGCCCTGAGCCCTGTTGAACGGAGACCCAGGATGAACCTCGCACTCGCCCTCGGACCACGCTCCGCCCTCGCCGTCCCGCACGCACCGCCGCCGTACCGACCGCCATGTGCACTCGCCGCACTCCCGGTACGCCACAGCCTACCGGGGCCGCGGAATCGCCAGCGCGGTGTATCGCAGGGACTGGGTGAAGGTTTCTGCCTGGTCAGCGGCGCGCGCCAGTCAGTCGGGGTCCATGCGCTATAGCACGCCCCCCGCGCGTCCAGAGCCGCCGTGTAGGAGCGGCGGAAGTCGCGAATACGGCGCCCGATCCATCGCGATGCGGAGCCCGTGCGCCGGTGTTCGCGCCTGCCGGCGCTCCTACTTGCTGCGCTTGATCTCGGTCTTGAGGATGTCGCCGGTCACCGGATCGACGTCGAGTTCGACGCGCTGGCCTTGCGCATCGGTGGCCTTCACTTCGTACTTGTTGCGCTCGCGCTCGATCTTCTCGAAGTCGCGATAGCCTGCCGCTTCGAGCTTGCTCTGGATCTGCGCCATGCTCATCCAGCTGGCCTGGGTGGCGTTGCCTGCGGGCACGGCCTGAGTGGCGGCCGGCGTGGTCTGGGCGATCGCGGGGACGAGGGTGGCCCCCGCGGCGAAGATGCCGCCGGTGAGAACGAGGGTGGTGATGAGGGTGGTGGCACGCATGATGGCTTCTCCTTTGACGCGTTGTCGGTCTGGCTTCGACCGTGGCGCCATCCTGCGCCCGGACACCTGAACGCACGCTGAATGCGCGCTTCAGGTGGGGTTCATGTGGCGAGCCGGGCGTCGGCTCGCGTTGCAGCGGACTGCGACGAGCTCGCCTGTCCGGGGCCGCGACCGCGCCCCGCCTGTCCGGCACCGGTACGGCGGCTCGCGGCTACAGCGGTTGTCGCAGGCGCCGCGCATGCCGCGCGGGTGCGGATGCCGAAGCGGCTGCGCCCGAAGGATCAGTAATGCGGCGTCTCGTTCGGCCGCAGGTCGAACAGCAGCACTTCGGCCTGCTCGCCCTTGGCAAGATTGACCTCACGCACATTGCGCAGCTTGACCGCGTCGCCGGCCGCCAGACGCTGGCCGTTGAGCTCAAGCGCACCGCGCGCCACATGGACGTAGGCGAAGCGGTTCGCGGGCAGCTCGAGACACTGCGCTTCGTCGCCGTCGAAGAGGCCTGCAAAGACGCGCGCATCCTGATGCACCGACAACGAACCGTCGGCACCATCGGGCGAG